>CAMNDA010000081.1 GCA_946534745.1 uncultured Verrucomicrobiota bacterium
GACGTCGATGCGCCCGCCGCCGTCCGCCCGTCTTGAAATTTTGCTTGACGAAAGGAGGCTCACGTGTTGTACAATCGCGGCGTCAACCGCACGCAAGGAGTCCTCTTATGGCCTGCTTCACCGCCCCGCTCGCGCAAGCGCTCGTCGTCACCGCCGCCAAGTCCGCCCGCAAGGACAAGGTCGCGAACAGCCGCAACCCGTTCGTCCGCCGCCTCGGCTGGCTCCAGAAGATGCTCTTCGGCGGCAGCTTCCTGCTCGCCATCGAGCACGTCTGGCACGGCGAAATCACCTGGCGCTATCCGTTCCTCACCGCGGTGAAGGACGGCGACACCGCCGGGATGCTCCACGAAATCGCCACGCTCGGCGTCGCGATGGCCGCGCTGATCACCCTCGTCTGGGTCGGGATGGTCCTCGTCTCGTCCGCCGTCGAGCGCCGCGCCGCGGCGCAGGAGGGCTAGGCCCATGTGCGAGCTCATGACCATCGGCGCGGCGATCCTCTTCACCGCGCTCGCCGCCTTCGCGCGCCGCTCCGGGCGTCCCGCCCGCGCGCTCGGCACGACCGCGCTCGTGTTCTGGGGCGCCGCGCTCATGTGGAGCGTCGACTGCGTCCACGCCTACCTCGAGGAGGGCGAGCTCTTCGACCTCTCGCGGGACGACGCCCGGCTCGGCGCCCTGATCCTCGCGGCCGGCCTCGCGCTCTTCGCGGCGCTGCGCGTCCGCGAGGGCGCCGCCGCGCGTCGCGCGGCGTAGCGGCCTTCGGAGTCCGCGGGGACCGCGGGCGCTACCACTCGACGAGCGCGACGGAATGCGGCGCGAGCCGCAGGACGAGCGCGCCGCCCTCGATCCGGAACGGCGCGGGCTCGAGGTTGCGCTTCGCGTCGAGGACGCGGACGCGCGGCTTCTTCCATGCGCCCTTCGCAAGCTTCAGCGCGACGTTCTTCGGGCGCGCCTTCTCGTCCTCCTCGACGAACCGCGCGACCAGGACGGCCTTGTGCGCGCCGCTCTTGCAGCGCGCGGCGGCGGCGTAGACCTCCTCGCCCTTCGCGAGGTCCGGCGAGGGCTCCGTGCGGACGTGGTGGCCGAGGCGGCGCAGGCGGCGGAACGCCTCGAACGCGTACCAGCCCTTGAGCGGCTCGTAGGCGTACATGTCCCAGATGCCGTTGAACCCGGTCGGGCGCGCGTCGTAGTACATCAGCATGTCGATGGGCGCGTTCTGGCAGTCGGCCATCGCGGCGGCCGCGTAGGCGGCGCCCTTGATGCCGATGATGTTCTTCACGGTATAGACGAAGCCGTCCGTCCAGTTGCGGACGTAGTTCCACTCGTTGCAGTGGCTCTCGGTCTTCGCGTAGCCGTTCGCGTCCAGAAGCTCGCGGATGCGGCGCGCGTTCCACGCGATCCACTTGGGCTCCTTGGCATAGACGTGCCACGAGAAGAAGTCCATCGGGACCTTGCGCCGGCCCATCTCCTCGACGAACGCCGTCTCCCACTCCCACTTTCCGCAGCAGGCCGGGCCGCCGATCTTCAGGTCCGGGAAGCATTTCTTGAGGTGCTTCGCGGCCGTCTCGAAGAGGTCGTAGAACTGCTCCGCCGTGCCGGTCCAGGTCTTCTTCTCGGAGACGGGGAGGCCCATCCAGTCGCAGAGGTCGGGCTCGTTCCAGATCTCCCAGTACCGGATCCCGTAGCGGTGTCCGTTCGCCCAGCCCTCGTTGAGGTGGCGGATCAGGTGCTCGCACACCACGGCCCACTTCCCGAAGTCCTTCGGCGGGAAGATGTAGTACTTCTTCGGGAGGTGCTCGATCTTCTGGCCGAGCCGGAAGTAGGGCTCCGTCCCGGCCGCGAGGATCTGCTCCATGTACATGTCCGTGAGGTCGAAGTCGTAGCTCGCCGGATCGAGCGGGTCGGCGTCGAAGTCCGGGAAGACCGCCGAGATGTCGACCGTGTGCTCGCCGCCGTAGCCGTTGAAGAACGCGGCGTCGTGCGTGCGCGCGAAGGGAATCTCGAGCGCCTTGTAGGTCGGGAGGTTGCCGCGCGTCTGGTCCTTGCCGGCGACGACGGGGCCGTTGTTCACGGCGTTCATGGGCTTGATCGGTCCGAGGACCTCGGAGGGGAAGATCGTGATCGTCTGCATGGAAGCGAACCTTTCGCCTAGAAGACGAGCCCGACGTCGATGAAGAAGAGGGCGCCGGAGAGGTCGACCTCGCCGATCGGACGGTCGAGGTACTCCACGTCGGGCTTCTGGAGGTCGAACTGGTAGCCGCCGCCGATCGCGAGGACCGCGGGATCGAGGTCGAACTCGAGCTGGAGCGAGACGACGGCGAGCGAGGTGTCGTCCACGTCGAGGTAGCGGTCGGGGTGGCGGTAGCGGTCCCATTCCGAGTGGCGATGGCGGCGGTGGCGGTCGTAGTAATCGTCATCGTCCCAGTCGTCGATGTCCATCGAGACGTAGCGCGCGCCGATCTCGCCGCGCAGGGAGACGACGTCGCCCAGCGGAAGCCGCGCGAGGAGCGACGCGCCGAAGGGCACGGCGACGACGTCGCTCTCGACCTCGCCCCAGTCGTCCTCCCAGGCGTAGGAGGCGGTCTGGACGCCGATCCCGGCCCAGAGCCCGAAGATGCCGGAGGGCTCCCAGACCTGGAGGCCGAAGTCGACGGCGCCGCCGACGTCGTCGTCCCAGCAGTCCTCTTCGAAGGCGACGCCGCCGAGGCGGATGTCGAAGCCGAGGAGAGGGCGGCCGGAGCCGTCGGCGGAGAAGCGCTGGGGCTCCTGCGCGCGGGCGCCGAACACGCACGCGGCGGCAAGGAGAAGGCAGGGGAGTAGAGGGCGTTTCATGGGGGAGTCCTTTCGGGTTTCGCCGCCGGATCGCGGCTTCGGCGCCCATTCTAGCAGAACCCCGCCGGAAAATCATCCCCGCCCGCGCGATCGGGCCCCGGCGAGGGTTGCCCCGCCGGGCCGATTCGTGTATCATCGTCGCCCGTCCATGCGCATCCTGCACCGCTACATCCTCTCGAACTTCCTCGTCACGTTCGTGATGGCGATGGCCGTGCTCACCTTCGTGATGATGGTGGGGCTCGTCTTCGAGTCGCTCAAGTACATCGCGCGCGGCATGGACGCGATGCTCGTCCTGCGGTTCCTCTGGCAGAACCTTCCCGGGACGCTCTCCTACTCGGTTCCCGTCTCGACGCTCGTCTCCTCGCTCCTGGTCTTCTCGCGCCTCTCCTCCGACAGCGAGATCTCCGCGATGCGCTCCTGCGGCGTCCCGCTCGCCTCGATCATGCGGACCCCCGTGCTCCTCGCGGCGCTGCTCGCCCTGGTGTGCCTGCACGTGAACGACAACGTCTCGCCCGAGGCGGCCTACACGCGCGCCCTGCGCCGCAAGGCGTTCAAGGCGAAGGACGTGATGGCTCTGCTGGAGCCGCGCACCTGGATCGACATGGGCGAGTACGCGGTCTTCGTCGCCCGCCGCGACGGGGAGAAGCTGCTGGACCTGCGCGTCAACCAGCCGCTGCCCGGCGGCCGCATGCGCGAGATCCGCGCCGCGACGGCGCACGTCGCCACGAACGGCGAGGGCCGCGCGTTCCTCAACATGGCCGACGTGACGATCGACCCGTGGCGCGACGACGAGCCCGGGATGTCGCACGCCGAGACGTGGCAGCTGCCTCTCGCCGCGCTCGCGGGCTACGACGACTCGGTCGCCGGCCGCGGCCGCGAGCCCCCGCGCCGCGCCAAGGACCTGCGGACCTGGGAGCTCGTGCGCGACGTCGCGGTCGCCCGCGCGTACCCGCCCGTCCGTCC
>CAMNDA010000082.1 GCA_946534745.1 uncultured Verrucomicrobiota bacterium
GCCGCAACCGCTCGAGGACACGCCCGCCCTCGAGCGGAAGATCTATCTCACGCCCGCGGATATCCTCACGCTCGGCCGGCGGAAGGTCGAGGGCGAAATCATCGCCGTCTGGCAACGGCACAACCTGCTCCTGCGGGACGACGACGGGCGCATCGTCCGCGTGCGCCTATCCCACCACAACCGGACGGCGCCTCGCCCCGGCCTGCGCGCAACGATTTGCGGATACCCCGAAACGGACCAGTTCAACATCATCCTCGGAACGGCGACGATCTCGTCCTGCGCGCCCGGGGCGGCCGCGCCGCAGGAGCCCGTGCGGCTCCCGTCGCTGGATGCCGTCATCGGCCGCAACCCGTCCGGGTCGGCCACCTTCGAGACGTCCTACTACGGAAAGCTCGTCACGCTCGACGGCACGGTTCGCAACCTGCCCTCGCCCGGCGGCGCGGAGGGGCGCATCGGCATCGACTGTGGCGGCCACCTCGTCCAGCTCGACGCGAGCGCCTGCCCCGAGGCGGCCGAGGGGCTCGAGCTCGGCTGCCGGATCGAGGCGACGGGCGTCTGCCTCCTGGAGACCAACGACTACGACGCCCAGACCGACATGCCCCACATCAGCGGCCTCACGCTCGTCCTGCGCGGCAAGGACGACGTCTCCGTCGTCTCGCGCCCGCCCTGGCTGACGCCCGGACGGTTCCTCGTCATCCTCTCCGCGATGGCGGGCCTCCTCGCCCTCGTCCTCGTCTGGAACGCCTCGCTGCGCGTCCTCGTCGAGCGCCGCGGCCGCGAGCTCGCGCGCAAGGAGGTCGAGGCGACGCACGCGAAGCTCAAGGCCATCGAGCGCACGCGCCTCGCGACGGAGCTGCACGACTCCGTCGTCCAGAACCTGACGGGCGCGGCGATGGAGATCCGCGCGGCGGAGGCGGCGCTGCCCGCGGAGGACGAGGGCGCGGCCCCGCACCTGGACATCGCGCTCAAGACGATCAACTCCTCCCGCGCCGAGCTCCGGAACTGCATCTGGGACCTGCGCAGCCGGGCGCTCGAGCAGAGCGACGCCGAGGAAGCCGTCCGCATCACCCTCCGCCCGCACCTGGGCGAGGCGCGGCTGCAGATGCGGTTCGACGTGCCGCGCCGGCGGATCCCCGACAGCGCGTTCCACAACATCCTCTGCATCGTCCGCGAGCTCGTCGTCAACGCCGTGCGCCACGGGCGCGCGACGACCCTGGCGGTCGAGGGCGCGCTCGAGGGCGGCCGCCTCCGCTTCTCCGTCTCGGACGACGGCCGCGGCTTCGACCCCGCCGCCCGCCCCGGCATGGAGCAGGGGCATTTCGGGCTCGAGGGCGTGATGGAGCGCGTCAAGTCCCTGGACGGCACGGCCCGCATCGAGAGCGCGCCCGGCAAGGGCGCCCGCGTCGACGTCGACATCCCCCTTCCCGAGGAGAACTGAAGATGAACAAGATTTCCATCCTGGTCGCCGACGACCACAAGATCGTCCGCATGGGGCTCAAGTCCCTCTTCGCCGCCGCGCGCGACCTCTCCGTCGTCGGCGAGGCCGACGACGGCGTCGCGGCCGTCCGCCAGGCGCTCCGGCTCCGCCCCAACGTCGTCGTGATGGACCTGATGATGCCGGAGAAGGACGGCGTCGCCGCCACCGCCGAGATCCGCGCCAGGCTGCCGGACACGCGGATCGTCGTGCTCACCTCGTACTCCACGTCGGACACCATCGCCGCCGCGCTCTCGGCCGGCGCGTCGGGCGCGGTGATGAAGTCGGCGGACGACGCCACGCTGCTCACGGCGGTCCGCGCCGCGGCCGCCGGCGAGACCTTCATCTCGCCCGAGGTCCGGGGGCTCCTCGCGGTCGACCCGCCCGCGCCGACGCTCTCGCCCCGCCAGCTGGAGGTGCTCGTGATGCTCGTCAAGGGCTTCAGCAACACCGAGATCGCGAACATGCTCGGCATCAGCCGGACCGTCGCGAAGGAGCACGTCGAGAACCTGCTCGTCAAGCTCGACGCCGCCAACCGCACCGAGGCCGCCGCGATCGCCCTGCGCAAGCGCCTCGTGAAGGTCTGACCGCCCCCCTCCCCTACCGGTAGACGCCGCCGAGGTCCTTGAGGCGGAGGGGCGCCCCGATGGGCTTCGAGAGGTCGAAGCCGAGCGGGGTGAAGAGGTGCCGGTACGAGCCCACGGTGATCGCGCGGACCTTGATCGGGAAGCGGATGCGCTTGTCGCCGCCGCCGCTTGCCCACTGCTCCTTGTACGGGCCCGGCGAGTGCGTCGGCACGAGGTCCGTCGGCCCGAGCGTCTGGTAGACGAAGCTCCACCCGTCGAAGGAGACCGCGAGGTTGCCCGGCCAGTCCATGATGTCGCACGCCCACGAGCGCCCGGTGGAGAGGTTCCGGAAGACCTCGCCGTCCGCGTCCTCGATCTCGAAGCGGATCTGCCCGCCGTTGGAGTTGCCCTTCACCCACACGCCCAGCAGCTCCGGCTCGCCCTCGACCGGCACCGGCTCCTTGAAGCGCAGCGTCGTGTACTCGGTGACGTACTCGGTGTAGCCCTTCTCGTTGGCGGGGTCGAGCGCGACCTCCACGCAGGGGCCCTTCTCCTCGTCCTCGACCGTCGCGACCGCGTATTTCGAGGGCTTGAGGTACGGGAACCACTCGTGGTGGGCCGATTCGAACTGCGGGTCGGGCTCGGGAGCCTCGAAGAGGTCCGCGCTTTCGAGCGCCGAGGCGACCTTGGCGCGGGCCGCGAGCGCCTTGTCCTGGCGGAAGGAGCGACCGACGATCCGGACGCCCCCGAGCGGCGCGTCCGTCGTGAGGTACACCGGCGCGCCAGATGCCGCCACGACGGCCCTGCTGGGCGCCAGCGCCGACTCCTGCCCGTACATCTTCGTGACCGTGCCGCCGCCGGACTCGACCTCCATTTCGCCCTCGCCGCGCTGGAACCAGAGCGCCGTGACCCATTTGCCGTCCGCGCGTTTGTACTGGTAGGCGTAGGCCGTGCCGGAGCCGGTCGGGAGCGCCTTCTCGAACGCGACGTCGTCCAGCACCTTCGTGAGCACCGCGTAGGCGACGTAGGCGCGCTTGGGGTAGACGTACGGCGCGCGGCGCAGCAGGCCCGCGCCGCCCCAGAGGCCGTTGTAGTAGCCGTTGCGGCAGTCGAAGAGGATGCCCGGCGAGATCAGCCGGAAGCCATGCGCGAGGCACACGAGCGTGTCGCGCGCGTGCCACTCGGCCTGCAGCTCCTCGCCGCAGTCGCGGTCGGCGCGGTAGGTGAACTCCCACGCGCCGTTGAGCGGGACCTTGCGCCCGGCGAGGCGCGAGGCGGCGTCCTGCGAGACGAGCATGCCGAGCAGGCCGATCTCGGAGAGGCGCTCGGTCGGGACGACCTGCGCGGGCGACTCCATGCCGAGGCAGTCGAAGCTGTCCGGCGACGCGCCGTTGCGCAGCGGCCACACCGCGGCGCCCATCCCGGCGGAGCAGTTGCCGATCTGGATCCTCAGGTCCGGGAAGTACTTGCGGATCAGGCGGCAGCTCTCCATCATGTAGTAGCTCTTCGCCCGGTTCTTCGGCGTGTCCTCGGGGACGGGCAGGCCGAGCAGCTCCTCGGGGATGCCGCCCTTGGGCCCCGACTCGTGCCAGATCATCACGTGGTCGACCCAGGTCTTCTTGGCGATCTTCTCCCGCAGGTCGCGCACGAAGCGCTCCTCGCCGGAGAGTTCCTTCGAGACCATCTGGCCGTCCGGGCCCTTCTCCTTCACGACGCCGGGCGAGAACCCGCTCCCCGGCGCGTCGAAGGCGCCGTTGCCGTTCTGTCCGAGCCCCATCACGTTGCCGCAGCGCGTCACGCCCCAGCGCTCCTGCTCCTCCCGCGTCGGCTCGCGCCAGCTCGCCTTGCGGATGCCGGCCTTGGTGATGATCGGGAAGCCGATTTCGGCCTCCCCGGGCGAGCCGTGGGCGTCGAACCACCAGGTCGCGTACGGCGACTCGAACATCCCCCATCGCCGCCCCTTCGCGGGCAGGATGGCGAACGTCCCGTTGTGGAAGAAGACGAGGCCGTCCCGGGCATCGAACGCCCAGATGCAAAGCGTGTAGATGCCGCGGCCGGTCCTGGCCCCGAAGTCGACGCGGACGTCCTTCGCGTCGCCGCGCCGGGCGAGCGCGAACGACTCGTGGCCAAAGAATACCTTCTCGCCGTCCTCGTTCAGCGCCGTCCAGGCGAGGCGCCCCTTCGCGCCGTCGACGAGCGCCGTCACGCGGAAGGTTGTCGAGCGGTCCGTCTCGTCCTCGGTGAAGACGTTGCCGGGCTGCGCCTGGCGCTGCTCGAACGAGTACTCCGCCTGCCGGAGCGTCACGCCGAAGAGGTTGAACGCGCTCCGCGAGGCGGGGTCCGGCTTCATGGAGTTGTCCAGCTGCTGGAAGTTCTCCCACGGCTTGCCGGTGACGTCGAAGTCGAGGTAGTCGCACGAGGTCGTGAGGTCGACGATGCCCCCGATGTCGAGCGGCACGTCCGCGAAGTAGAGCGTGTGGAGCCGCCCTCCGGCGCGCACCGCACCGACCTCGCGGCAATCGTCGGGCACGCCGTCCGTGAAGTCCAGCGTCACGGCGCCGCTCATGTTCCCGCCCGAGCCGTTGGGCAGGTAGTGGCCGAGGCGCAGCGTGAGGATCCGGTCCTTCGCCGGGTCGTCGTCCAGCGCGAAGAGCACGCCCGCGCGGCCGTACGGCGCCGCGGGGACGCGGTAGTGGATCGCGCTCGGGAAGCCGTCGAGCGGCGAGCGCCCGTGGTACTCCTCCACTTCCAGCGCCCAGTTGCCCATCGCCTGGTGGCAGATCGCGACGTCGGCCGAGTCGATCGGCCGCGCGACCCTCATCGGATAGCCGCCGATCTCGGCGTCGCCCGGCGCGATGCCGACGAGCTCGCCGCCGGCGAACGCCTTCGCGCGCGGGTTCGCCGCGAAGTCGAGCTTCGTGAAGACGCCGTCGCCGGCGCGGACCGGCGGCCGTCGCGCGTAGCGCACGCCCTCGCCGAACTCGAAGGCGACGGACTTCGCCCGGACCGCGGCCGCCGGCGCCCCGCCCTTGGAGGCCGGCGGGGTCTTCTCGAGGGCCTTGGCGTACGAGCCGTCGATCCACAGCTCCAGCCGGCCGTTCCGGCGCGCGAGGTCGACCGCGAAGACGTGCTCCGACGCCGGCGGGAGCTCGTCCCAGTCGCGGAGGACGTCGATGCCCTGCGGCTCGATGGAGTAGCTCGACTGGAACCGCCGGAGGTTCGGGCGGACGTACTGCTCGGCCCCGCAGATCGAGAGCTTGCAGTCCGGCAGGACGACCTTCTCGCCCTTCTTCCGGCCGAGCATGTCGATGCGGAGGCTCTGGGACTGCGCCGAGACCGCAAGCGGGAAGGAATCCTCGGAGCCGTCCTCCCAGGCGACGACGATCCGGCCGAATTCGTTCGTGCCGCACGGCTGGAACGCGACGCCCTCGCGCGTGCCCTCGGGGACGTCCAGCGCGAGCCGCGCCGGCCCCGCCTGCGCGCCCTCGAGCGGCTGGCGGAGGGACGCGAACGAGGCGAAGTGCGCCGAGGCGGGATGCTCCGGGACGGCCTCCGGCGTCGACGCCCGCAGCCGAGCGAGGTTGAACCCGCAGCCCGCGTGGACGGCGAAGTTGAACTCCGTCGGACGGAACCCGAAGCGGAGTTCGCCGATGCGGGCGAACCGGCGGTCCGTCGCCAGGTAGAGCTCGCCCGTCTCGCCGGACGCCTTGACGAGCAGCCCCTTCCAGACGTGGTTGGGGATCGCCGGGTCCTGCGGGACGTCCCCGACGCGGGCCGCCGTCACGGGGATCGCGAAGGTCCGGGCGCCGTCGCCGAGCACGAGGTCGAAGCCGGCCGGATCGTTCGTGGAGGCGTCGGCGAGGCGGAAGTCGAAGCGGAGGTCGAAGCGGCCGTCCGGCGCCAGCGCGATCGGCCTCTCGTAGAGGGCGAAGCTCTCCTTCGGGCGGACGCACAGGTCCGCCGTGCAGGTCCAGATCGGGTCGTTGTCGACGGAGATCCCGTCCTTCGCCGCCACGCCGGGCGCGGTCTCGCCGTAGTTCGTGAAATCCTCCTCGAAGAGGACGGAGCCGGGCCCCTGCGCGAAGGCGGCGGACGCGCACGCGACGAGGGCGAGGACGGGAAGCGGTCGGGTCGTGGTGTTCATGGGATCGGCTGGGTTGGAAGCACGATCCCACTCTACCACAGGTCCCGGTCCCCGGACAATGGTACGAAAGTGTAGTTGCCGGCGCGGGCCGGCGCTACCGGACGGAGATGACCGCGCCGGCCGACTGGGTACTCGTCGCCGCGCCGTAGGCGAAGATGTCCGTCGCCGACACGTTCATTGCCGCGTATTGTGCGCCTGCGTATTCGGGCGACATTGGATCGTCCGAAAGGCGGAGCTCGTCCATCCAACCGCACCAGTTCGACTCGTTCCCCGTCGGACTGTTGCCGAAGACCAAGGCAAGATCGTTGTCCGAGCAGGCGGCCGTGATGGTATGAGAAGCCTTTTGAATGCCGTTCACGTAATAGGTGAGAGTCTTGCCGTTGAACACCAACACAAGGTGGATCCAATTGTTGCGGACATCCGGGACGGTCGCCGTAAAATCGCCCTGGCTGGCGCCACGTGCCGAAACCGTCGTCGCGGAAACCGCATCAGTGCCGTATCGTGCTTCGACTTCCCACCCGTTCGCGTCGGTATAGGCGTTTTTACGCGAAACATAGCGCATCGAGTAGTTTGCAAACGTGGCCGAGGCTTTGAACCAGCCGGAGAACGTAAGCGAATCTCCGCAGTCAAGCAGATCGCTGTTCGCAACGGAAAGATAGGACTTCTTGCCTTTTGCCGTCGCCATTTGACGGCCATTCCCGATCTTTGACGCAACCCCGATCGAATCGGCGGCATCTGCTCCCGTCGGAACGGCCACAAGGCCATGGCCCGTGGAGTCCCGTGCGTTTCCGTTCGCCTCGTTCAGATGCCACACTCCTACATAGTCGCCCCAGACATCCATCGCCTCCGCTGGCGAAACGGTACCATTCCCATAATACATCGTGAGCTTCGTGTTCTCGACGGTCGATGCCAGCTTCACCCAGACGAGCGACTCGCCGGTTTCGTCCCAGGTGTCGACCTCGTGCGGAAGCGGGGTCCCGTTTTCGTCGAAGAACATCAGGTCGCCACCGTTCGGGAGCGAGAAATCGCCGTAGTCGAATCCGTCGATGGCCGACTCGTCCAGCCGCACGAGCGCGGGAACCCCGGTCGCGACTCCGGCGAGGGCGTCGGTGGCGAGCGTGATTTCGACCGATTTCTTGAACGCGGACGGCTTCGGCACGGGGCGCTTGAACGTATAGGTTGCGGAGACGATGCCGCTCGGCCCCTTGCCCGTGGCATAGGCACGGGCCCTGATCGTCGTTGTGGCGGAGAGGGTGATCGGCGCCATGTAGGGCGTGCTCGAATCCGTCGGGACGGAGCCGTCGGTCGTGTAGTAGATCGACGCCGCTGGCGTTGCACACGAGAGCGTCACGCTCGCCGTCGGATAGAACGTGGAGCCCGGCGCCGGATCGAACGCGGGCTCCGCGGCGCGCTCGCCGTACTCGTAGCAGCCCACGGCAGGCGGATTGGCAAAGGTGACATTGTCGAGATCGCGGTCGATGCCCGTGTAGGTCGCGCCCGCGTTAATCGCGGGAGACCCGAAGGCCAGGTGGAAGTCTCCGTTTGACGGATCGACGAATGACGGATCGACACCGAGGAGGTTGTTGGAGGAGCCGGACGCGAGCGTGCCGTCGTGGGAATCCGCCTCCGAATCGGATGAATTCCCCGCGACGAGTGTGTTCACGAGCTTCACCTTGTTGCCGTAGGAGCCGTTGTAGAACCCGCCTCCGGAACCGCTTGAGGAATTGCCGGCGATCGTCGTGTTGCGGATCGTGACGGTCGGATTGCCCATGTTGACGCAGATGCCGCCGCCTTTTCCTGCGCTGTCGGTCACGGAAGTCGTGTTGTCATGGACGAGGCATGTGTCGATCACGAAGGTGCCGCTGGTGTTGTAGGTGCCGATGCCGCCGCCGGAACTCGTGTAGGTGCCCGCCTGGTTGAAGGCGACGATGCAATGGTCGACCGTTCCCTTCGTGATGTTCACGCCGCCACCATGGACGTTTCTTCCGGTCGAAATGTTGTCGACGATGCGGCACCACGAGACCGTTCCGTCTTCGACGAGCAAGCCGGGGCCGTGAGTCCAGCCTGCCGTCAGCCTTCCGCCCGTGGCCGTGACGCCCTGGAGGCGGGCGCCGCCCGCGAGCGTCGCGACGCGGTCCGTGGCGGTTTGGCGGATGATCGTGCTGTCCCAGCCCTGGCCCTGGAGCGTGACGCCGTTCGTGACCATGAGCTGCGCGTCAATCTCGAAGGTGCCTGCGGAGAGGGTGACGGTGCCGCCGGTCGGCGCTGCCGCGTCGATCGCGGCCTGGATGGCCTGGCGGG
>CAMNDA010000083.1 GCA_946534745.1 uncultured Verrucomicrobiota bacterium
GGGGGGGGAGGGGAGGGGGCCGGCGCTACGGAAGCGCGGCCTCGGCGGCGGCGGGCGCCTCCGCCGCGGCGGCCTCGGCGGCCTGCTCGAGGGCGGCCGGCTCGGCGGCCTCGGCCTCGGCCTTCGGCTTGAGCGAGCCGATCGCGATCATCGCGAAGACCATCACGAAGATGGCCACGGTCTCGACGACGCCGAGCGCCGCCATGTTGTTCGCGAGGCCCTTGCCCGTCTCCGCCTGCGAGTCGGCCGCGCCGGCCGCCGCCTGGCCCTGCATCGCCGCCGAGGCGCCGATGCCGACGCCCGCGAAGATGCCGAGGATCACGGCCGCGACGCCCGCGCCCGGGATGCAGTTGCCGACGAGCCCGAGGATGACGAACATCAGGATCATCCCGTAGAGCGTCTGCGTGAGCGGCGCGCCGACGTAGGAGAACAGGATGTAGGGCGCCTGCTTGTTCTGGGCGTAGCACTTCTTCCACGCGCCGATGGCGGCGCAGGCGGCCTTGCCGATGCCGATGGCCGAGCCGGCGGCCGAGAATCCGACGGCGCAGACGGCGCCGGCGACGCAGAGGGCGGAATCGATTTCCATGGGATGTCCTTTGGGTTAGTGGTTTGAAGAGGTTGAAGAGGTTGAAAAGGTTGAAAAGGTTGAAAAGGTTGAAAAGGTTGAAAAGGTTGAAGAGAGTGGGATGGGGATCACTCCTTGCAGGGCCGGAAGGGCGCGTATTCGGTGCCGCTCCAGCTGATGCCCTTGGCCGAGGAGAACTCGAGCGTGTTGAGGCGGACGGCGTGGACGAGGATCGAGAGCGCACCCATCACGAGGTTGAGCGCGTGGCCGAGCAGGAGGATGAGGACCATGCACGGCACCTTCGCCCAGAGCGGCATCGAGAGGCCCGCGGCCATCGTGTCGAACGTCTCCGCGATCTTCACGGCGGCGAGGCCGACGGCGAAGAGGCGGACGTAGGAGATGATGTCGCCCATCGACGAGATGACGTTGAGCGGCGTGAGACAGAGCGAGACGACGTTCTCCTTGAGCTCGCTCCTCTTGTAGGAGAAGAGGAGGATGAGCAGGACCGAGACGCCCATGACGACGCCCGCCCAGGCCGGGAACGAGCACCCCGGCACCGCGATGGAGCACACGACGAAGTACATCCCGAGCAGGACGCCGCCCCAGCCGAGCTGGGCGAGGGCCTTGGAGTCGGGCCAGAGCTGCAGGACGTTCCAGACGCGCGCGATCTCGAGGTGGACGAGCCCGATCGTGAAGCAGAGCCACATGATGTTGCCCTGGTCGCCGAGCCAGCGCGCGGTCGGCAGGTCCCGCGCCATGAAGCCGGGCAGCCATTCGGCGGGCATGCCGAACCACGTGCCGGAGAGGACGCCCCAGAGGATCGTCGCGCCCGAGAAGACGAGCAGCAGCGTCGAGACGGCGCGCACGCCGGCCTGCTCCGAGGCGGCGAGCTTCCTCCGGACGGCGAACCACGCGGCGAGCAGCAGCAGGCCGTAGCCGGCGTCGCCCACGAGCATCGCGAAGAAGAGCGTGAAGAAGGCGTAGAACGGGACGCAGATGTCCGTCTCCGTGTACCCGGGCAGGATGCCGAGGCCGCCGAGGAGCGTGAGGATCGGGCGGAAGATCCGCGGCGGGCGCAGGAGGACGGGCGGCGTCTCGCCCTCCTCCGGGTCGCGCGAGGCGACGCCCCAGCCCTCCTCGCGCGCGGCGGCGAGCAGCGCCGGGAGCGCGTCCTCCGGGCACCAGCCGGCGAGGTGCGCGACGGACCCCGCGGCGCGGAGGTTCTCCGCGGCCAGCGCCCATTCGCGGCGGCCGGCGAAGCGCTCGGCGGAGGCGAGGACGGCGCCCTTCTCGCGAGAGAGCGTCCGGAGCGTGCCGGCGGCCATGCGCATGCGCGCCTCGGCGTCGGCGATGCGAGCGCGCGTCGCGGAGAGCGGCTCCTCGGGGAGCGGCGCGGCGGCGACCCCCTCGGGGAGCGGGGCGCCGACGAGGGCGCCGTAGACATGCTCCTTGGTCCGCGAGAGGACCTGCAGCGCGGCGCCCGCGGGGAAGGCGGAAAGGTCGAAGTCCGCGGGGACGGAGAAGAGCGAGACGGGGACGCCCTTCGCGGCGAGGGCGCGCGCCGCGGCGGGGTCGAAGTCGCCCCACGGCGCGAAGCGGGCGAGCGTCGCCTCGAGCGCCTTGCGCTCGTCGCGCGCGTCGATCCAGCGGCCGACGACGGAGAGGACGTGGCGCACAGCAGGGTCGTCGGAGTCCTCCGGGCGGGCGCGGCGGACCGCCAGGCCGTAGGGGTCGTCGTTCGCGGCGGCCTCGCGGAGGGCGTCGCGCGCGGTCTCGGCGGCGGCGATTCCGGCGCCGGCCGCGGCGATGGTGGGGGAATCCTCGACCTCGCGCTCGACCTGGACGGCGCCGAGCGCGGCGAGGCGCTTCAGCGCGGCCTCGCGCTCGTCCTCCAGGCAGAGGACGAAGACGCGCTTCATCGGGACGATCATGGCTCGTCCTCCTTCGTGTCGGGGGCGAGCCGGGCCTGGCGGCCCTTGGCGATCTTGCCGCGGGCGACGGAGGAGGTCTGCTCGTCGCCGAGGGCGACGTTGATGACGCGGATGTTCTCGACGCACTCGGGGATCTTGACCTTCTCGAAGAGGTTCACGCGCTGCGACGTGGTGCGCAGCTCCTCGGCGACGAGGCGGACCTGCTCGGCGGCGACCTCGCGCTCGGCGCGGAGGCCGATGAGCGACGAGGCGGCCTCCGCGGCGTCGTCCACCCACTCGGGCGTGGCGAACAGGTCGACCTCGGCGCGGCGCAGGTCGACGCCCTCGTAGACGGGGATCTCGACGCCCGCGATGTTGCCGGCGCGCGTGCGGACGCGCTCCAGCTCGACGGGGACGGGCACGCCGGCGTCGGCGAGGAGGCCGATCCAGGGCTTCACGCCCTCGAGCAGCTCCTCCTCGCGGCGGGCGAGGTCCTCCTCGCGGGCGCGCATGCCGCCGAGCTCCATCTGCAGCTGCGACTTCTTGAGCTGCAGCATCGGGAGGAACCGCCGGTAGCGGGCGAGGGCGTCCTTCTGCGCCTTGAGTTCGGTTTTGGTGAGCTTGACCTTGGCCATGGCGCGGCGTTACTTCTTCGGCCAGAACTTCTCGACGACGTCGGTGCGGATGCCCGTCTCGGACGGGTCGAAGCAGTCGGCGAGGATCTCCCACCCGAGGTCGAGCGCCCGCTCCAGCGGGATGTTCACCGAGATGTCCATCATCTCCTTCTCGAAGCGGCGGCCGTACTTGAGGAGCTTCTCGTCCCACGCGCTCATGCGGAAGCCCATCGACTGCTTCTCGAGCGTCGAGCGGTACTGCGAGAAGAGCTGGATCATCGTGTCCATGATGACGCGGTGGTCGGGGCGGGTGTTCTTGTTCACCTGCTGCTTGAGGCGGGAGAGGGAGCCGAACGGCTCGATGCGCCCGCCCTCGAGGTAGAACTGGCCCTCGGTGATGTAGCCGGTGTTGTCCGGGACGGGGTGCGTCACGTCGCCGCCGGGCATCGTCGTCACCGCGAGGATCGTGATCGAGCCCGCGCCCTCGAAGTCGACCGCCTTCTCGTAGCGCGCGGCGAGCTGCGAGTACAGGTCGCCGGGGTAGCCGCGGTTGGACGGGATCTGCTCCATCGTGATCGCGACCTCCTTGAGGGCGTCGGAGAACGAGGTCATGTCCGTGAGGAGCACGAGCACCTTCCGGCCCGCGATCGCGAACTGCTCCGCGACGGCGAGCGAGAGGTCCGGGACGAGCGAGCACTCGACGACCGGGTCGGCGGCGGTGTGGACGAACATCACGGTGCGGGAGAGGGCGCCGGACTGGTCGAGCGTGTCGCGGAAGTAGAGGTAGTCGTCGTTCTTCAGGCCCATGCCGCCGAGGATGATCACGTCCGTCTCGGCCTGCAGCGCGATGCGCGCCAGCAGCTCGTTGTAGGGCTCGCCGGACTTGGCGAAGATCGGGAGCTTCTGCGACTCGACGAGCGAGTTGAAGACGTCGATCATCGGGATGTTCGTGCGCACCATGTTGCGCGGGATGATGCGCTTGGCGGGGTTGACGGACGGGCCGCCGATGTCGACGAGGTTGTCGCGGAGGGCGGGGCCCTTGTCGCGCGGGTTGCCGCCGCCGTCGAAGACGCGGCCGAGCAGGTCGTCGGAGAAGGCGACCTGCATCGGGCGGCCGAGGAAGCGGACGCGCGCGTCGGTCGCGATGCCGCGGGCGCCGGCGAAGACCTGGAGCGAGACGTTCTCGCCGTCGATCTTGATGACCTGGGCGAGCGACGTGACGCCGCGGGAGGAGACCTCGGCGAGCTCGTGGTAGGAGACGCCGGAGGCGCGGAGGGAGACGACGCTGCCGGAGCTGGAGTCGATGCGATGGTAGACGGTGTTCATGCGGGAGCGCGCCCCTCGGGCGCGGGAAAGGGTGTGCGTGCGTTTCGGGGGAGTATACCGCTTTCCCGCGCGCGAGACAAACGAAAAAAAGCCGGCTCGGCGTTGACTTGCGCGGGCGGGCGGGCGTAGAATCCACCGCATGAACCTCGCCCGCCGCATCGCCGCCCTTCGCCGCCGCAAGGAGGCCGCCTTCCGCTGGCTCAACGCCACGCAGTTCCTCGGCGCGTTCAACGACAACCTCTTCAAGGGGTTCGTCACGATGTTCCTCATCCTCCTCATCCCGGAGTGGAAGGGGTTCCTCCTCGGCGGCGCCACGATCCTCTTCGCAATCCCGTTCCTCTGCTTCACCGCCTACGCCGGCTTCCTCGCGGACCGCTTCCCCAAGAACCGCGTCACGGTCGCGCTCAAGTACGCGGAGCTGGCGGTGATGGCGCTCGCGGTGCCGCTCTTCTGGCTCTCGGCGCCGTGGCTGCTCTTCGCGGCGCTCTTCCTGATGTCGCTCCAGAGCGCGCTCTTCTCGCCGACCAAGTACGGCATCGTGCCGGAGCTCGTGAGGAAGGAGCGCCTCACGGAGGCCAACTCGGTCCTCGTGATGTGGAGCTACCTGGCGATCATCCTCGGCTCCGCGGCGGCGCCGGGCGCGGCGTGGCTGCTGCGCGCGCGGCTCGGCCTCGCACCGAACGGCGCCTACACGTGCGCGCAGCTGCTCTGCGTGCTCGTCGCGGTCGCCGGCGTGCTCGCCAGCACGCGCGTCTGGCGCCTCCCGCCCGCGAACCCGCGCCTGCACCCGGACCTGCTCTTCGTGCGCCGGCTCTGGCGGACGACGGCCTGGGTTCGGCGCGACCGCGAGCTGCTGCTCGCGATGGCCGGGACGGGGCTCTTCTCGCTCGTGGCGTCGTTCCTCCAGATCGACCTCGTGGCCTACGGCGTGAACACGCTCGGGCTCTCGACGGAGGGCGCGCAGTTTCAGTTCTTCTACGCGGCGATCGGCATCGCCGTGGGCGCGTGGATCGCGGGCCGGCTCTCGCGCCGCAACGTGGAGATGGGCCTCATGCCGATCGGCGCGGGGCTGCTCGCGCTGGGGACCTTCGGGCTCGCGCTGCGCGCCTCGCCCGGGCCGGTCTCCGTCGCGGCGCTCGTCTTCAGCGCGGGCGTGGGCGCGGGGATGTTCGTGGTGCCGCTCGACACGTTCCTGCAGATGCGCCTCCCGGCCGACCGCCGCGGCGAGGGGCTCGCGCTCAACTCGTTCGTCTCGTGGCTCGGCGTGCTGCTCGCGGGCCTGCTGA
>CAMNDA010000084.1 GCA_946534745.1 uncultured Verrucomicrobiota bacterium
GCGCCCCATGATGCGGTCGGCGTACTCGCCGGTCCGCGTGTCGATGCGGATCCAGTCGCCCTCGTTCACGAAGATCGGGCACTTCAGCTCGTAGCCGCCGGCGACGCGGCAGTTCTTCATGACCTTGCCCGCGGCGGTGTTGCCCTTGGCGCCGGCGTCGCACCACTCGATCTTGCGCTCGACGAACGTCGGGAACGTGACCTCGACGGGGCTGCCGTCGAGGAAGAGGATCTTGCACTCGAGGTCGTCCTCGAGGAAGTACTTCTTGTCGCCGAGGATGTCGGCCGGGACGTTGATCTGCTCGCTGTCCGCGTCGAGGAAGACGAACTGGTCGCCGTCCTCGTACGAGAAGTTGACGGTCTTCTCCTCCAGGTCGAGCTCGTCGAACGTGTCGATCTCGCGGAAGTTCTTCACGAACGTGTTGCCGGTGAGCATGTGCTTGAGGCGGCACGTGTAGATCGACTGGCCCTTGCCGGGCTTCGTGAAGGAGTACTCGGTGATGGTGTAGGGCTGGCCCTCGTAGCGGAGCTTGAGACCCTTGCGAAGATCGGATGCGGTGTAGGGCATGGTCGTGTGTCGGTTGTGCGTTTCGCGCGCGGCGGACCCCGGCGGGGCGCTCTCCGCGGCATGGGAAAGACGGCGGCGGATGATAGCCGAAACCGCCCGCGGGCGTCAAGGGTTTCTTCGCGGTTTCCCGCGGTTTCCGGACGGGCGCGCGGGGTCACGGCGCGGCGAACGCGCGGTCGAGGAACCATCCGTACGACCCGGAGGCGAGGTCGCGCAGGATCGCGAGCGCGGGGCCGAGGCGCGCGGGCGAGAGCGCGACGAAGGCGAGGAGGAGGAAGAGCTCGTTGAGCAGGATCACGAGGACGAGGGAGAAGAAGAAGCCGTAGGCGTCGAGGTCGGTCTGGCGCTGCAGCAGCGCGTTCACCGTGAAGCACAGGTGGAAGCCCCAGGCCGCGCCGCAGATCCCGGCGGCGACGGATCCGGCGGCGGTTCCGACCATCCCGGCGACGAGCGAGACGAGCCCGAAGAGCAGCAGCAGCGCGACGCACGGCAGCGGGAAGAAGTAGGGCGCGAGCAGGTTGATCGCGTTCGGGCGGGAGACGTCGACCGACCCCTCCTCCTCCGAGACGCGCAGCCGCGTGACGCGCGCGCCGGAGAGCAGCCCGAAGAGCGCGTGCGTCGTCTCGTGGACCGCGACGTAGGCGATCGCGGGGATCCGCACCGCGACGAACGCGAGCGCGAAGAGACACGCGCCAAGGAGGAACGATCCGGCCGGCGCCGAGAGCCCGAGGACGGACGGCCCCTCCGGCGCGAGCGCCTCCAGCAGCCGGAGCGCGCGCGGGACGGCGGCGAGCGCGGGGACGGCCGCGAGGGCCGCGGCGAAGAGCAGCGCGCGGAGCCACGGGGAGGGCGCGCGCCGCCGCGCGGCGCGCCCGCGCGGAGCCGCCTTCGTTTTTTTCGTTGACCCGGAGGGCGGTTTCATCTATCCTAGACGCCCTCCGAACACGGAACCCACCAGGAGCCACATACCCCATGCCCAACATCAAGAGCGCGATCAAGCGCGACGCCATCTCCAAGGCCCGCCGCCTCCGCAACCTCTCCAACAAGAGCCGCCTCAACACGGCCCGCAAGACGTTCCTCGCCGCGATCGAGGGCGCCGACGCCGAAAAGAAGGCGGCCGCGCTCCGCGCGTTCTCCTCCGAGATCGACAAGGCCGCCAAGAAGGGCGCCATCACGAAGAACGGCGCCGCGCGCCGCAAGTCCCGCGCCGCCGCGCTCGCCGCGGCCGCGAAGGCCTAGCGAACCCGGAACGGATCCAGGGTTCCACGAAGAAAGCCCGGCGCGACGCGCCGGGCTTTCCGCTTTCCGGGGGCGGGTCCGCGGTCGGATCCGCGGGGCGGGCGGCATCCGCGTCCCCCCTACCAGGCGCCCACGCAGCCGTCCACGATCGTCTCGGCGAGGCTCTTCGCGGTCGCGGGCAGGCAGGAAATCTTGTTCGCGACGGCGTCCGCCCCGCCCGTGAACGTCTCGGTCCCGCGGACCTGCTTGGGGCCGTAGATCGGGACCTCGGCCGTCTCGCCGGCGGCGGCGCGCGGAAGCTTCACGAAGGCGACGCGGGCGGTGAGGGCCATCCGGTACTCGGTCGGGCTCTGCGTGCTGGCGCGGTTGTAGGCGGTGGCCTCCTGCTCGTACTTCACGACCGTGACGTCGAGGCGGGTCGTCGCGTAGGCCTCGTCCGAGACGATGCGCAGCGTGCCCTCGCGGCGGATCTCCTTCTCGAGCGCGCGGCGCATCTCGGTGGCCGCGCGCGGCTCGCCGGACTCGTTGAGGATCGCGGGGATGTAGACGTCGCGGCAGTCCTCGGGCAGCGTGGTGCCGAGCTGGTATTCGGAGGCGCACCCGGAGAGCAGGAGCGCGGCGGCGGCGAGGAGGCCGGCGTGGAGGAGTCGTTTCATGGCGCGGATTCTAGCGCGTTGGGCGGCGCGGGTCAAGGCGCGGCGAGGCGCACGGGGGAGGCGGCGCGGCAGAGCCGCGCGGCGGGGTCGACGTCGAAGACGCACCCGCACAGCTCGCAGGGGCCTCCCGCCACCTCGAACTTCGCGGGCATGTCCGTGAGGAACTTGTGCAGGACCGGCGCGGTCTGGCGCCCGATCACGGAGCCGACGGGCCCCGTCATGCCGAGGTCGGTGAGGTAGCCCGTGCCCTTCGGCAGCACCTTCGCGTCGGAGGTCTGCACGTGCGTGTGCGTCCCGAAGACGGCCGCGACGCGCCCGTCGAGGTGCCACCCCATCGCGATCTTCTCGCTCGTCGCCTCGGCGTGGAAGTCGACGAGCACCGGGAGGTCGCGCGGGACGGGCCCCGCGAGCAGGCGGTCGATCGCGAGGAACGGGTTGTCGACCGGGTTCATGAAGACGCGCCCGAGCAGGTTCGCGACGACGAACGCGCCGACGGGCGTCTCGATCCGCGCCCAGCCGCGGCCGGGGCAGGCGTCGGCGAAGTTGGCGGGGCGCACCGCGCGCTTCTCGCGCGCGAGCCAGGCGCCCGTCTCCCTCTGGTCCCACGTGTGGTCGCCGAGCGTGATGGCGTCGGCGCCGGCCTGGAAGAGCTCGTCCGCGATCGGGCCGGTGATCCCGCGACCGCCCGCGGCGTTCTCGGCGTTCACGACGACGGCCTGGACCTCGCCCCGCGCGCGCAGCCCCGGGACGAGCTCCCGGAACGCGCGCCGCCCGGGCTCGCCGACGACGTCTCCGATGCAGAGGACCTTCATGGCCGCCGAGGATACCACACCCCGCCGCGGGTCGCAACGGTGGCGCGCCGCGCGGCGTTCTGGTAGAATCCGCCGCGCCATGCCCGTCATCCCCGAAGCCGTCATCGAAGACGTCCGCGCCCGCACCGACATCGTGCAGGTGATCGGGGACCGCGTCCCCCTCAAGCGCGCCGGCGCCGCGTGGAAGGCCTGCTGCCCGTTCCACAACGAGAAGACCCCGAGCTTCACGGTGAACCCGCAGCGCCAGAGCTTCAAGTGCTTCGGCTGCGGCGAGGGCGGCGACGTCTTCAAGTTCCTCATGAAGCACGACGGCATGTCGTTCGTCGACGCCGTCCGCTACCTCGCGGAGAAGTGCGGCGTGGAGGTCGTCGCGGAGGAGGACGACGGCCGCACCGCCCGCGCGAAGCGCCTCTACCAGATCAACGCCGAGTTCGCCGCGTTCTGCCATCGCTGCCTGCTCAAGACGTCCGCCGCCGCCGCCGCGCGCGCCTACCTGGAGCGGCGCCGGCTCGACGCCGCCACGGTCGAGGCGTTCCAGCTCGGCTACGACCCGGACGAATGGGGCGCGCTCGACGAGTTCGCGCGCCGCAACCGCTTCACGCCCGAGGAGATGGTCGCCGCCGGCATCGGGTCGCTCCCCGACCGCCCCGGCGCCTCCGCGAACCTGCGCGACCGCTTCCACGGCCGCCTGATGTTCCCGATCTGCGACCAGACCGGGCGCGTCGTCGCCTTCAGCGCCCGCGTCCTCGAC
>CAMNDA010000085.1 GCA_946534745.1 uncultured Verrucomicrobiota bacterium
GAGGCAGGAGCGCGTCGAGCTCCTCCGCGGTCGCGACGCGGTCCTCCGGCCCGAACCAGTCCGGCGCCGGATGCACGCCGCGCGAGACGCCGAGGACGCGCGGCCCGAACGGCTTGAGGAAGCGCCCGGCGGCGCGGCCGATGCGGCCGAAGCCGAGGATCAGGACCGTCGCGCCCGCGAGGCGGCGGGCGCGGGCGGCGAACACGGGGCGCGGCCACGGTTCGCCCGCCTCGGCGGCGAAGGGCAGGACGCCGTGGGAGAGGGCGAGGACGCAGGCGGCGGCCGTCTCGCCCATGATCGCGCCGTGGAACGAGCCGTAGCGCAGCTCCACGCCGGGCGGCGGGACGACGCGGAAGTAGTCGCGCCCTGCGGCAGGCGTGCAGACCGCGCGCAGTCGCGGCGCGAGCGCGAACCACTCCTGGCGGAACGTCCAGACGACCGCGAGCTCCGCGCGCGGCAGCGCCGCGAGGAAGTCGGATTCGGATCGACAGGGAAGGACGACAGGAGGTTCGAAGGTTCGAAGGTTCGAAGGTTCGAAGGGTCGAAGGGTCTCGAACCGTGCGCGGAAGCGGGCGATCTGCTCCTCCGTCGGGGAGAAGATCGGCACCTCGTGCTCGAGATAGACGGCGATGACCATTTGACTTGCGGCTCCGTTTTCGTCTTGCGTCTTGCGTCTTGCGTCTTGAGACCGTGTGACCGTTCGATCGTGTGACCGTTCGACCGAACTAGTGCATCCAGGTGAGCCAGTGGGAGAAGACGAAGACGTCGTTCATGAACCGGTCCTCGATGTGCGACTGGATCTCCTGGGCGAAGTCGACGTAGCGCAGCGCGAGGCGCGGCGGGACGCGGCGCGCGCGCTCGGCGAGCGCGTCGCGGAACTCCGGGAAGAAGAGGGGCGGCTCGGGCGCGCCGGCGGGGAGCGAGGAGAGGACGAGCAGGTCGCGGTACCAGTCCTGGAGCGCGACGTAGACGGAGAGCCGCAGCTCCTTCTCCTTCGTCCGGGCCATCGCGTCGAACGTGTCCTTGTCGGGCGCGGCGAACCCGGTCGGGTCGGCCGCCTCCGCGGCGCGCAGGTCCTCGCGGACCGCGTCCTCCGCGAGGCCCTTCATCTCCTCGAAGAGCGCGTGCAGGCGCATCGCGGTCGCCAGGACGCGCAGCTGCGAGGCGGCGGAGTGCTCCGCGAGCGCCTCGGCGACGCGGGTGCGCCAGGGCTCGGCGGGCGGGATGCGCCCGGCGGAGAGGTCGATGCGCTGGCAGCGCGAGAGGATGGTCGGGAGGAGCTCCTCGGGACGGTCCGTGACGAGGAGGAAGAGCGTGTCCTCGGGCGGCTCCTCGAGCGTCTTGAGCAGCGCGTTGGCGGCCTCGGCCTTGAGTCGGTCGGCGAAGAGCAGGATGCCGATCTTCCAGCCGCCGTCGAACGACTTCTCGACGGCCCACGGGAGGAACGTCCCGCGCATTGCGTCGATCGGGATGATGCGGGACTTCTTCTCCGGCTCGAGCGAGAGGACGTCGGGGTGGGCGCCGCGCTCCACGCGCGCGCAGGCGCCGCAGGCGCCGCACGGGGCCTCGTCCGGCCCGCGCTCGCAGAGCAGGAGCGCGCAGACGCGGCGCGCGAACGCGCCGCCCGCGCCGCGCGGCGCGCCCGCGACGACGTAGGCGTGGGGCAGCCGCCTGTTGCGGAAGCTCCTCCGCACGATCTCGAACGCCTCGTTCTCCTGCATGGGCGCGGATTCTACCACGCCGCGCCCGCGCGCGGCAAGCGACGCTGGCGTTTCGGGGGCGGTTGGGGTAGAATGCGAATATCGAGCGCGCGTTTCGCGTCCAACGACAGACCCCGCCACGCCGCCGCACGCCATGACAGCCCCTTCCGTCCGCCGCTTTCTCCCCCTCCTTGCGCCCCTCCTGCTCGCCGCGGGCGGATGCGCGAGCCCGACCACCGGGCGCGTCCGCGACGCGCACCTGCTCTGGTCGCCGCCTCCCGGACAGAAGGAGGTCGCCTCCTACGAGCAGCTCGGCCCGTTCTGGGAGCGCGTCGAGACGCCGGACGGCGCCGTGCGCCGCTCGGCGCGCCCGTTCGTCTGGACCGACGTCCGCTCCGCGGAGGCGGGCGTCTCCCACACGGAGGTCCTCTGGCCGCTCTACTCGGTCGAGCGCCGCGCGGACCAGGTCTCGTGGCGTTTCCTCTGCTTCTTCGGGATGGACAAGGACGTCACCGGAGAGGGCAGCCCGCAGGACCGCAGCTGGATCTTCCCGCTCTGGTTCTCGGGCACGTCGAAGGCGGGCGAGGACTACGCCGCGCTCTTCCCGGTCCACGGCACGATCCGCGAGATGTTCTGGGACCGCATCTCGTTCACGCTCTTCCCGCTGTGGGCGACGTGGGACCGCAACGACTGCCACACGTGGAGCGTCCTGTGGCCCTTCGTGCAGCGCCAGACCGGCCCCGGGCGCGACGCCTGGCGCGTCATCCCGTTCTGGGGGCACACGACGGTGGACGGCAGGCTCGACGCGCGTTTCGTCCTGTGGCCGTTCTGGACGCAGGCCCGCCACGAGGGGATCAACCCCGGCCGCGACTGGATGCTCTGGCCGCTCGTCGGGCGCGTCGACCGCCAGGACGAGGACGCGTGGCTCTTCCTGCCTCCGCTCTTCAACGTCTCGCGCGGCCGCGGCAAGCTCCCCGACTACCGCAAGATCAACGCCCCCTGGCCGATCGTGATGGTCCGCGACTCGAAGGAGGCGCACCTTCGCTGGTACTTCCCGTTCTGGATGCACCGCTGGACCGAGGACGGCAAGGCGGAGAACCGCACCGTGCTCTGGCCCTTCTGGAACGACCGCCGCGTGGACGTGAAGGGCTCGCATGCGCGCGAGTGGACGCTCTTCCCGTTCCTGCACCGCTCGACGCTGACGCGCGACGTCCCCGGCGACACCAACGCCCCCCCGCGCCTCGACGAGGACTACCTGCGCGTGTGGCCGCTCTACTCGCGCCGCCACGACCCGGAGCACCGCCTCGTCAAGATTCCCGACCTCTCCTTCCGCAAGCGCTCCGGCGCGCTCGAGCGCAATCTGCTCGGGATGTTCACGCTCTACACGCGCGGCGAGCGCGACGGCGCGGACGGCGCGCCCGAGCGCGTCGATCACGAGGCGCTCTGGGGCGCGCTGCGCCGCGGCTACGGCGAGGACTACTCCGCCACGCGCGTCTGGCCGGTCTGGGACGCGAAGGAGGAGGACGGCGCCTGGCACTGGGACATCCTCTGGGGCCTCGTCGGCCGCTCCGGCCGCGGCGGCGAGCGCCGCTGGCGCTACCTGTGGTTCTTCGGCGGCGACCGCCTCGACGCGGAGCCCCGCTAGAGCGGGGCGGGAGAGGGGAGCGGCGGG
>CAMNDA010000086.1 GCA_946534745.1 uncultured Verrucomicrobiota bacterium
GAGCCGGCCGTCGCGCAGCGCCGTGGCGGGGTCTAGCAGCGCGTCGGCGCAGACGATGGAGAAGTCCAGGTTCGCATCGGAGAGCGCGCGGGCGGGGACCTCGTCGAGCATTGCGCGCCCGACGCCGGCCATCCATTCGGCCTCGGCGTGGTAGAGGATCGCGGCGGAGACGACGCGGCGGCCGCCTTCGAGCAGGTGAGCGGCCTTGTTCGCGTAGCGCATCAGCGCGCCGAAGCCGTCGAGCTGCGGGTCGCGCCCCTCGGCGCCGAAGTGCGGCGGGCAGTCCGGGTCGGGGAACGACGGCGAGAAGGCGTGGGGGACGAAGCGGTTGATTCCGCGCACGAGGAGGAAGTCGAGGAGCCAGCGCATCGTCGGCGCGCCCTCGGCCCAGCCGTAGGCGCCAAAGACCTCGCACATCGCGCGGCCCCTCATCCGCGGGCTCTGGTGCGCGGCGGACGCGGCGAGGCGCGGCAGGACGCAGTGGAAGAAGTCGGGCGAGACGCACCCGCCGAGCGCGGAGGCGGTGTGCGGGTAGTCGCCGAAGCCCGGCAGGACCTGGTGCAGGACGATGTCGCAGCCGCCCATGTCCTGCCCCGCCATCGCGCGGAAGTAGTGGCCGGGGCCGTAGCCGAGGCGGCCGTGGGCGTTCATGTCCTCGATAACGTGCCCGACGTATTCGACGCCGTGCGTGCGGCACCAGTCGCCGAGCTGGAGCGAGAGGTTCTCGCGGTAGAGCGACGTGGCGGCGTCCATGTAGGCGAGGCGCACGCGCGGCGAATCGGGGCTCTCGTACCAGAGCTCGCCGAAGCGCGCGGCGGCGTCCTCGCCGAGCGACTCCGACATCCGCGCGGCGAGCGCGTCCGAATACGGCAGCGCGAGGCCCTCCTGGCCGACGGAATACGTGTAGAGGCCGCCGTCGTGGAGGTGCTCGCCGACGAGCCAATTGTGGAACTGGGGCTCGTCGGAGAAGAAGCCCGCGACCACGGAGCCGAAGCGGTCGCCATAGTGCGCGAAGTGCGGCTCGTAGACCGCCTCGAGCAGCACGGCGCAGGACTCGCGCGAGAGCGGGTCGATGCGCCCGGGCGAGATGCCGCGGCGCGACCGCCAGAACCAGAAGACGCGCCAGCAGCCCTCGGGGACGTCCCAGCGCAGGAGGCCGTCCCGCACACGGCCGGAGAGGTCGACCGACTCGCCGTCCAGCCGCTGGCCGCCGCCGGGCGCGCGACGGTAGGCGCGGACGCCGAGCGGGACGTCGCCCTCGCGCGTCCGCGGCGCGACCATCGCGGTTCCCGGCGCGGGGCCCATGACGTCGACGTGGCGCTCGACGAGCGTCCGCTGCGCGAGGTCCGGATACTTGCTTTCGACCAGGCCGTTCGCATAGCCGGTCGGAAAGCGCTTGTCGTCGAGGATCCAGACCTTCATCCCGCGGCGCGCGCACTCGTCGAGAATGACGTCCATGTCGCGCCACCAGCCCTCGCCGCAGAAGTCGGGATGCGGGCGCGACTCGACACAGAGCGCGCGGCAGCCGCTCTCGAAGATGCGGGCGATCTGCGCCGGGATGCGGTCGCGGTGGTCGCCCCGCTGCCAGTAGAACGGGAAGAGGTAGTTGCCCTCGCGTCCGTGCAGGACGTCGTCGAGTCTCTTGTCCATGATGGTTCTTCAGGATGGGGAAGGCGGGCGGGGAGCGGGCCGCACGCGGCTGCGA
The DNA here is from genome assembly GCA_946534745.1 of uncultured Verrucomicrobiota bacterium. Taxonomy (GTDB): domain Bacteria; phylum Verrucomicrobiota; class Kiritimatiellia; order RFP12; family UBA3636; genus UBA3636. The sequence goes on from CAMNDA010000086.1 coordinate 1,706, forward strand.
TGGATCCGGGGGATCCAGAAGTGTCGGCGGAGGAACCGGGAGCGCTCGAGGAACTTCATCCGCTCCGAGGGGAGCTCGCCGGGGCGGAACTTGTTCCAGAGCTTGCAGACGCCCGCCAGGTCGACCCGCTCGAGCGCGCGCCGCAGGACGCCCGGCATCCGGGACGTCGGCAGCGCGGACTGCCAGTCGATCAGCGTCGGCCGCCAGCCGGCGCCGACCATCACGTTGCGCGAGTTGTGCAGGTCAAGGTGGACGAACCCCGCCGCGTGGACCGCGCGGATACCCGCCTCGAGCGCCTCGAAGAACGACCGCGGCACCGGCTCGCGCAGCATCTCCGCCGGCACGCCGTGAATCTTCGACGGGTCGAAGACGTTGCTCGCGTAGACGCCGGTGTCGGAGTCGCGCAGCGCGAACCCCGCCACGAAGTCCTCGCGCAGCGCGAACGGCCCGAGCCGCCGCACGCCGCGCGGCACGAGGCCGGTCGTCTCGAGCCGCCGCAGGATCCAGCATTCGCGCCAGACGAAGAACCGTCCGAGCGTGTTGCGGACGAGGCGCGGGCATTCCGAGAAGTCCTTCTCGATCCACGCCGCGCCGTCCGCGCCCTCGGCGCGGTAGACCCGGGCGTTCAGCGCGCCGCCTCGGTGGACGAGCGTCCGCGTCATCGCGCGCCCTCCCCCGCCCCGCCGGCGCGCGCGGCCTCCCACGCCGCGCGCATCGCGTGCGCGGCGACGGCGAACGCGGCCGCGACGTTGAGCGAGTTCTTCGTCCCGTGCCCGGGGATGGCGACGCAGGCGTCGGCCGCGGCGACGACGTCCGGGTCGAGCCCGAAGCGCTCGCTGCCGAGCAGCAGCGCGGCGGGCCATTCGAACGCGGCGCGATCCAGCGGGACGGCGCGGCTCGACGTCTCGAGCGCGTAGACGCGCCGCCCCTCGGCGCGGGCCGCGGCGACGGCC
>CAMNDA010000087.1 GCA_946534745.1 uncultured Verrucomicrobiota bacterium
AGGAGGCGATCGTCTCGGCGGCGGGCCTGGAGGAGGGCAAGCTCGCGGTGACGGGCCTCCCGGACGAACGCAAGGGCGAAAAGCTCGTGGTGCTCTACACGCCGGACTGCGGCGACCCGGAGTGGCTGCAGCAGGCGCTCGACGGCGTCGAGGGCATCCCGAACCTCTGGAAGCCCGCGAAGGCCGACTGGCACCGCGTCGACGCCATCCCGCTCCTGGGCACCGGCAAGATCGACCTCGCGGCCGTGAAGCGCCTCGCCCGCGAGATCGACGCGGCAGGCTAGGCCGCCGCCGGCGGTTTCGGCGCGCGGAAGATCACGAGCTTCTGCACCGCGTAGGAGAGCAGGAAGAGCAGGAGGTCGACGGAGACCTTCACTAGGGTCACGTTCCGGTCCGTCGCGAGCCCCTCGGGAAGAAGGGCGACTCCGAGCTTCGTCCCGAGGTAGGCCAGGGCCCACACCGCGAGGACGAGCGCGAGGTAGCGGCGGAAGGAGCGACCCTCGAACGCGCCGCCGCCGGCGCCGGCGGCGCGGAAGACGAGGTGGCGGTTGCAGAGGTAGTTGAAGACGCAGGAGACGGCGCGCGCGCCGGCGATCGAGAGGAAGAGGCGCGCCGGGAGCCCATCCAGCGCGGTGCGCAGAAGGCAGAAGAGCCCGACGTCCACGCCGAACGAGAGGACCGAGGCGAGGACGAAGAGCGGGAAGGACCGGCGGGCCGGCGCGTTCACGGGGCGGGGGAGGGGAGGAGGATCCTGCCGAGGCCCGGGACGCGGGCGGGGGCGGAGACGGAGAGCCGCGGGGCGCCTCCCTCGGCGGGGACCTCGATTTCGCGGAAGCCGACGAGGGCGTCGTCCGGCGCCTCGTCCGGGATCGCGGCGCGGAGCATCGCGAGGAAGCCGTCCTCGAGGAAGAGCAGGAGGGTGCCGTCCGTTCCCTCGATCGAGCCGCCCTCCGGAAGGTCGGAGGGCTCCGCGGCGGCGAGCGCGGCGACGAGGGCGGGGAGCGCCTCGGCGGGAAGGTCGCGCGGCGCGCCGCCGGCGGAGGCGAACTGCGCGCGCTCCGCGGGGAGCGCCGCGAGGTGGCGGAGCGACGCGGCGGTGTCCGCGAGCGTCGCCTCGTCGAAGCCGTGGTCGCCCGCGCGGCGGACGAGGACGGGCGTGCTGAGGCGGCCCGCGTCGGCGCGGTCGAGCAGGGCGCCGACGCCGGTCACGAGCGCCGGCGGCCAGTCGCGGAAGGATTCCTTCCCGTCCTCCGGCGCGCCCTCGCGGAGCGAGAGCCAGAGCTCGTCGGAGCCCGGCGCGCGGACGCCGCGGAGGAGGGCGCGGACGTGGTTCGTGAGGACGAGGGAGAAGCCGTACTCGAGCGTGGCGTCCTTCGGCGGCTCGCCCGGCTCGGCGGCGGCGAGGCGCGCGAGGAAGGGCGGGACGGCGTCCGGCGGGCAGAGCTGGAAGCCCCGGGCGCCCTCCGCCCCGGGCGCCTGCACGCCGAGCTGGAGCGCGGGCATCGCGGCGAGGGCGCGGAGCGCGTCGGCGCCCTGCGCGCGCGTTCGTGCGGCGCGGACGTTGAGGACGTGGAGGGCGACGGCGGCGGCGATCAGCAGCGCGCCGAGGACTCGGATGGCGGGGAAGCGTTTCATGGTGGTCGGGAGTTCGGCCGGCGGGGGGCGTTGTTCGCCGGCGCGCGGAACGGGCGCGGAGGATACCACACCCTTCGCGCCGGTCGCAAGCGTGCCAGGCTCCCGGACTCTCAGAAACGCCAGCCGAGGGCGGCGAAGGCGCTCCATTCGGCGAGGCCGACCCGGCCGGAGACGACGCCGTCGTCGAAGCGGATGGACTTGTGCGGGAAGCGCGCCTCGGCGCCGAACGAGAGCGTCAGCGCGTCGGTGGCCGCCAGGTCGAGCGCCGCGCCCGCGTAGCCGCCGATCGTCCAGTCGTCGTCGTCCGTGCGGATCGTGCGCGCCGGCGCGCCGTCCACGGAGAGCCGCGTCGTGGTCTCGATCTCCGAATAGGTCGCGAGGAGCCCCAGGTCGGCGCGCACCGCGAGCCACGGGTTCGCCTTCCAGAAGGGCGAGACGCCGAGCCGCAGCTCCTGCAGCGAGAGCGTCCCCTCGGAGCGCACGTCGACCGTGCGGCGGGTCGTCCGGGTGGAGGACGTCGTGCGGGCGGGACCGACCGCGCCGCTCTCCGAGACCGTCGAGGAGGAGACGCTCGAGATCTCGGTCGGGTTTCGCTCGCTGGTCGTCGAGAAGCGGTCCGAGGAGACGGTGAGGACGGGCATCTTCCAGCCGGTCGGAAGCCGGGGGTCGTAGACATCCTCGACGCCGCCGCCCATCGAGCCGTCGTTGTTGACGTAGTCGTCCGGGTCGGTGAACTCCGGTTGCACGATCGACGTCACGACCGTCCCGGACTCCCGGGTCGCGGTCGCCGTCTCGGTCGTCGTCGTGCGCGACCCGGACGGGGACGTCGTCGTCGTTGTCTTCTCCGTGGCGGTCGCGGAGTAGGCGCGCCCGCGGACGGAGAAGGCGTCCACGTCGTCGAACCACGCGTAGCCGACGCCGATGTCGATTCCGAAGTCCTCGTTCTCCCACACGGTGCGGTCGAGGCGCAGCTCGACGCCCGGGGCGGTCTCGTCGGACGAGTCGCGGAGCCCGTCGCCCCACTCCTCGCGAAGGGAAACCGAGCGGCTCGCCGAGGACGCGCCGGACGTCTCGGTCTTCGTCGTGCGGG
>CAMNDA010000088.1 GCA_946534745.1 uncultured Verrucomicrobiota bacterium
CGCGGGGCTCGAGGCGCGCGACGCCCCGCAGGAACGGAGGGATCCGTTCCCGCAGCGCGGCGATCGGCCGGAGGCGGGGCATGGCGGCGCGGGCGCTCCGGGGGAGGGACGGGCTCTAGCCCGCGGGCGTGGAGGGGAGGGCGAGCGCGGCGGCGGCGCCGTCCGTCGCCTTGCGGAGCGAGGCGAGGGCGGCCTCCTGCTCCTTGATGGCGCGCGCCAGATCGAGGCGGAACTCCTCCGCGGCGGCCTCGCGCTCGCGGGAGAGGCGCAGCGTCTCCTCCTGGAAGGCGCGCAGCTTCGCGACCTCGGCCTCGATCTCGGCAAGGCGCTTCTGCGCGCGGGCGAGGCCCTTGCGCGTGTTCAGGAGCTGCGAGGAGAGCTCCTCGGGCGTCGCGTCGAAGTCCTCGATCGCCATGCCCTCCGGAATCGGGACGGTGACCGGCTGCTGGCACTGCGTGCAGCGGATCACGAGACCGGCGCCGCGCGGGTCGATCGAGAGCGACTTGCCGCAGTGGGGGCACTCGAAGACGATGTCCGTCTCCGGAATCTCGTCGGGGTCCAGCTCGCGGGTGGCGGCGGTTTCGTTCGGGTCGCTCATGTTCGGATCTCTCCGGAGGGTGTGTCGAAAGCGGGGCGGAACGGTTCTCCGGCGGCCGCGGCCGCCGGGCGGGACGGGGCGCTAGGCCTCGGTGGCGGCGGGACGCTTGCGGACCGGCACCTTGACGACGCGGCCGGACTTGATGCAGGCGGCGCAGGCGTAGACGGTCTTGGGAGTGCCGTCGACGAGCGCGTGGACGCGCTGGAGGTTCGGGAGGAAGCGGCGGCGGGTGACGGCCGTGGTGTGCAGGCCGATGCCGCCCTTGTACTTGGCGAGGCCGTGGCGGACGATGTGGTTGCCGGTTTGCGGCTCCTTGCCGCAGAATGCGCAGATTCGGGACATGGTGTTTCTCCTTGGGAGGAGCGGGACTCTACGAAATGCCGGCGCGAAAAGCAAGCGGAAAATGCTTCCTTGCGTGCCGTCAACGCCCGGAAGACTACCAAAAACCCCGCCGAAAGGCAAGCGCGTTCGCGCGCGAGGGACGACGATTGCGCCGCGCGGACGGGTCTGGTAGAATCGCGCGGCAAATGAAGCTGCTCGTCAAGAAACTGCGGCCGGAGGCCGTTCTGCCGCGCTTCGCCCACACGGACGACTCCGGGATGGACGTCTGCGCGTGCGAGGAGCGCGTGCTCGCCCCCGGCGAACGCGCGAAGATCCCGCTCGGCCTCGCCTTCCAGCCTCCCCCCGGCACGGAGATCCAGCTGCGCCCGCGCAGCGGCCTCGCGATCAAGCACGGCATCTCGATGGTCAACACGCCCGCGACGATCGACGAGGGCTACCGCGGCGAGGTCTGCGCGATCCTCATCAACCACGGCGGCGAGCCCTTCCGCGTCGAGGTCGGGATGCGCGTCGCGCAGATCGTCGTCTGCCCGGTGCTGCGCCCCGAGGTCGTCGAGGCCGACGAACTCTCGGACACCTCCCGCGGCGCCGGCGGATTCGGTTCGACCGGCGTGCGGGGCGCGCCGGTCGAGTGACGAGTGACGAGTGACAAGTGACGAGTGACGAGTGAAATGAGCGAGAAGCTGTTGTTTGCCCTTCTGTCGTTCTTCGCGCTCGTGCCGGCGATCATGCTGCACGAGGTCGCCCACGGCTATGCGGCGCTGATGTGCGGCGACCGCACGGCGAAGGAGGCGGGGCGGCTCTCGCTCAACCCGCTGCGGCACGTCGATCCGTTCATGAGCGTGATCCTCCCGGCGATCCTCGCGCTCTCGGGCTCGCACGTGCTCTTCGGCGGCGCGAAGCCCGTCCCGATCGACCTCAGGCGCTGCCGCGATCCGATGAAGGCCTACTGGATCACCGCGATCGCCGGCCCGCTCTGCAACCTCGCGCAGGCCGTGCTCGGCGCGCTGCTCTTCGCCGGCACGACGGCGCTGCTCGACCACATCGCCGCGCATCCCGGCTCCCTCGGCTGGATCGCGCAGTCCTGGACCGAGCCGTCCTGGACGGGCGGCGTCGTGCAGGTCCGCGCCTCGCTCTGGTTCTCGATTCTCCGCGTCTGGCTCTACCTCTACGTCTCCACGAACGCGGTGCTGATGGTCTTCAACCTCGTCCCGGTGCCGCCGCTCGACGGCTCCCGCGTCGTGACGGTCCTCCTTCCGCCGTCCCTGCGCTGGCGCTACGCCTCGATCGAGCGCTACGGCCTGCTGCTGATCTTCGGCCTGCTCTACATCCCGGCGTTCAACGAGACGATCTGGCGGCTCGTGGAGGGGTTCCTCCGCCTCGTCGGGATGGACTTCGACTGACGGAGCCGCGCGCGATGGACTCGCCCGGGACGCTCGAGGAGATGCTTGCGAAGGGGCGCCGGCCCTACGGGCTCGCGCGCTGCCGCGTGTTCGAGCGCGAGGGCGACTTCATGGAGACCTCGCCCTTCGGCTGGCGCGTCCACCCCGCCACGGGCGAGCGCAAGTTCCATGGCGGCGTGGACGGCGCCGTCTGGACCGGCTCCGCGCTCGGCGAGAGCTGGATCGTCGCGCCGCTCGCGGGCGTCGTCGCGGAGGCGCGCGACGGCGTCCCGGGCTTCGACCGCGAAAAACCCGAGGGCAACTTCGTCGAGCTCGAGCATGCCGGCGGCCTCCGCACGCGCTACTACCATCTCGAATGCGGGACGGTCCGCGTCCGCGCGGGCGACTGCGTCGCGCCCGGCGACCGCCTCGGCTACATGGGCAGGACCGGCCTCGCCACCGGCGAGCACCTGCACTTCGAGCTGCTGCGCGGCGGCGAGCGCGTCGATCCGGCGCCGTTCCTGCGGGGCGAGCCGGCGCCGTAGAAAAAGGGAACGGGACGCCGCGGAGGCCGCGGCGTCCCGTCCGAAGACCGGAAGGACCGGACTACTTGCCGAGGATCGCGTCCTTGGCCGTTTTGGAGAGACGGAACTTGACGACGGTCTTGGCGGGGATCTGGATCTTCTCCTGCGTCTTGGGGTTGAAGCCCGTGCGGGCCTTGCGCTGGATCATCGAGACCTTGCCGAGGCCGGGGACGGGGAAGCCGCCCTTCTCCTTGGCGCCGGCGTAGGCGAGCGCGGCGAGCTGCTCGACGACGGAGGCGACCTGGGCCTGGGTGAGGCCGGTCTTGTCGGCAAGGGCGCGGATGATCTGGACTTTGGTCTTGGGGAACTTGTCGGCCATGGTATTGCCTTTCTGTCTTGGGGTTTGTGTTTTCGGGGACGGGGACTACTTCGCGAGGGCGGCCGTGACGTCGGCGAGGACCTGGCGGAGCGCCTTCGGGACGCGGTGCGCGGTCGCGGACCGGACGGTCGAGTCCTTGGAGGGCTTCGCGTCGTACTCGTCGTACGAGGCGCCGACCGTGGCGATCTCCTTCTTCCAGCCCTCCTTGTCGACCTTGAGGATCTCCTCGAGGTCCTTCGGGACGACCTTGAACTTGCCCTCGTTGTTGGAGAGGTCGATGTCCTTGGCGAACGGGAGGTTGCCGATGGCGGTCTCGTTGGCCTTGACCTTGCCCTCGATGCGCTGGCAGATCCACTTCAGGACGCGGCTGTTGTCGCCGAAGCCCGGCCACATGAAGCGGCCGTCGTCGCCCTTGCGGAACCAGTTGACGAAGTAGATCTTCGGCAGCTTCGTCGCGTCGGCGCTCGTGCGCTCCATCTCCAGCCAGTGCTGGAAGTAGTCGCACACGTTGTAGCCGAAGAACGGCAGCATTGCCATCGGGTCGCGGCGGACCTGGCCGATCTGGTCGGAGATGACGGCGGCGGTGACCTCGGAGCCCGCGGCGGAGCCCATGAAGACGCCGTGCGTCCAGCTCTTCGCCTCGTTGACGAGCGGGATGGTGGAGGGACGGCGGCCGCCGAAGAGGATCGCGTCGATCGGCACGCCCGTGGGCTTCTTGTTCCACAGGCCCTCGAAGCCCGCCTTGTCGAGCACCGGGCAGTTCTCGGCGGGCGCCGTGAAACGGCTGTTCTTGTGCGCCGCGACGTAGCCGGCGGCCTTGATCTCGGCCTTCGTCATGCCGGGCTTCGGGCCCATGCGGTACGGGTCGTCCTTGCAGACGTAGCAGGGGTTGCCCTTCCAGTCGACGCCCTCCTTGGGGGCCTTGACGCCCATGTCCTCCCACCAGATGTCGCCGTCGGGGG
>CAMNDA010000089.1 GCA_946534745.1 uncultured Verrucomicrobiota bacterium
GTCGCCGAACCGGGCGCGACGGCGGCGCTCGGGCTCGACACGTCGAGCGACAGGGGCTACGGAATCATCTCCAACGACTTCCACGTCGTGAACGCCCCCGCCGCGGCATGGGACTCGGGCAAGGGATACGAGATCCTGCCGTTCTTCTTCCCCAACGCCGAGAACCAGAACCGGTACGTCACCGTGCGCGACACCGCGACGGGCCGCGTTCGGAACGTCGAACCGGACGGGGACGCCTCCGCGACGGGCATCCGCCAGCTTGGAAACAACGGCAGGAACGACCCGATGGAGGACGGTGCGGCGTGGGAGGCCGTCGCGGTGTATCCGTGGTCCCACTGCTACTTCGCCCAGCCGAATTCGACCGTAAAGATACTCTCCGGATACCTCAATGTCGTTTCGACGCCGTTCGCGCCGCCGGACCATGCCAACTCCGCTTCCTCGACGGTCGACTTCGGAAACCGCACGGCCTACGTCTACGTCAACCGGCAGAACGACGCCGTCGACATCGGCTGCCGCGTCGCCGGCACGGCCGGCTTCGTGAAGAGCGCCGGCGGCACGCTCCGTCTGTACCGGCCGATGGACGCGCTCTCGGGCGGCGTCTGGGTGGACGCGGGGCGGCTTTCGCTCCTCGAGGACGCGACGCTCGGCGACAACGACGTCTTCGTCGCCGCCGGCGCGAAGCTGCGCATCACGCGCGGAGACGCCTTCGGGACGGACGCCCGCCTCGACCTCGAGAACCGCGACTGGATCTCGACGGCGTCGAGGCTCGAGCTGGAGAACGCCGAGCCGGCCCTCGTCCGCCGACTCTACGTGAACGGCGAGAACCTCCACCGCGGCTACTACGGCTCCAGCGAGGCGGAGGCCGCCATGGCCGACCTCGCGAGCACCGGCTTCCCGGCGTTCGTCGACGACCGCCTCTTCTCCGGCCCCGGAATCCTCAAGGTGAAGGGCGACGACCTGCTCCAGCCCACGCTCATGATCCTCCGCTAGCCCGCCCGCGCCTTGCGCGCGCGAGGCGGCTTGGGTATAATCGGCGGCCTTCGCGGCCTCCCCGCGCGGCGCCGGTTTCCCGGTTTCCCGCCGACGGACACAGGACTCTTCACTCTTCACGCTTCACTCTGATTCCTCCGGCCGCAAAGCGGCGACTGCTCCCTGAACCCCTTCAACTTTTCAACCCTTCAACTTTTCAACTCTCGAAAGGGGCCTCCCATGAAAACGAAAGCGTTCCTTCCGCTCCTCCTCGCCCTCGCGCTGCCGGCCTTCGCGCTGCCCGGTCCCGCCGGCGCGTCCTACGACTGGGGCGCGCAGCTGACCGTCGCCGGCTACGACGCGGACAAGGCGTCTCTGGCGGACTTCCCCGTCCTCGTGCGGATCTCCGAGGGCGCGCCGTCGGGATTCCTGTACTCGCAGATGCGGCTGCAGGACGGCGCGGACCTCTGCTTCGTCGACATGGACGGCAACGGCCTCCCGTTCGAGATCGACACGTGGAACACGAACGGCGAGTCGCTCGTCTGGGTGAAGCTCCCGTCGATGGAGCAGGGCGCGTCGTTCGTGATGTGCTGGGGCTCCGCCTCGTCCGGCAAGGCCGTCTGCGCCGACAACCCCTTCGCGGGCTACAAGGGCGTCTGGCACATGAACGAGACGAACGCCGTCGACGCCTCCGGCTCCGGCAACGACGGCACGGCCGCCGGCAGCGTCACGCTCGCCGCCGGCGCCGTCGGCTCCGCCCTTTCGTATCCGGACAAGAATTCGTTCGTCTCGTGCGGGACGAACCAGCCCAATTCGGAACTCGCCTCCGGGTTCACGATCGAGGGCTGGGCCAACCAGGCGAACTATTCGGGCAACCAGGCTCTTTTCGGAAAGAACCTCTTCATGTCGGTCCGGATAGAAGGGGCGACGACCCTGAGGATCACCACGCCCGGCATCAAGGACCACGACACGTTCAATCCCGGGCTTCCCGCCGCCGGGACGTGGTACCACTGGGCGATGTCGTTCGTTCCCGGAACCGGAGGGTTCCAGTTCTACGTGAACGGAGCGAACGTGCGCTCGGCCTGGGCCAGCAGCCTCGGCAACCAGGACAAATCCGGGGAGATGTGGATCGCCCGCAACCAGTGGGGTTCGGGGCAGGGGTTCCAGGGCCTTGTCGACGAATACCGCCTGTCCGCGTCGATCCGCTCCGCCGACTGGATCGCGGCGACCTACGCGTCGCAGGACGACCCGACGTTCCTGACGGCCGGGCCGGCCACGCCCTACGAAGCCACGCCCGAGCCGCAGATCGGGCTCGCCGCGCCGTTGTCCGCGGTCCTCTACACGAACGCGACGCTCACGGCGAACGTCGGCTCGCTCGGCATGGACGCCGCGATGGCGGACGACGCCTCGTGGGTCGACCCGTTCCTCGTCGTGAGCGCGAACGCGGACTTCTCCGACCCGATCTTCGCCCTTCCCCTCGCTCGCGTCTCGTCGGCGCCCGCGTCGGTCGCCGTGCCGCTCGTTCCCCTCGCCACGAACGCGACCTACTACGCGAGGCTCTCCGCGACGAACTCCTTCGGCGTCGCCGGCGAACCGGCCGGGATCGCCTTCACGACGCGCGCCCCCGGCGCGCCGTCCGGGACGGGCGAGTTCCTTTCGGGCGGACCCGCGCGGCTTTCCGCGACGGGCACCGTCACGGGCTTCGGCACCGGCGCGGCGTCCGCGACGATCCGTCTCGAGGCGTCGGCGGACGGCTTCGCGACGACGATCGCCTCGGCCGAGACGAACGCCGTCCCGGGCCAGGCCGCGACGTTCGCGGTCGAGAACCTCGAGCCGAACACGGACTACGCGCTGCGGTTCCGCCTCGTGAACGACTGGGGGCTCGTGACGTACGTCCCGCTTTCCGAGACCCACGCGACGCGCACCGCGCTGGCGGCCCTCTACGCGTTCGACCGGTCGAACCCGTTCGAGGCGGTGGTCGGCTCGCCCGCCAAGGAGGGGACGATCCCGATCGCGAACGCCGCCGCGAACCTCTCCGCCACGATCTCGGCGCTCTCGGCGGCCGCCGAGCTCGGCGGCCGCACGGGCGTCGTCTCGGTGCCGCCGGGCAGCACGCTCGCCATCCCCAACCCCGGACTCCAGAGGAACTGGACGATCGCGCTCTGGTTCTACGCGCCGGCGGCCACGGACCGTCACAGCTTCTTCCAGTTCTCCCCCGCGAACGGCGCCGACGCCTCGCTCTTCCTCCAGGGCGGAAACCGGATCGGCACCGAAAACCAGTACACGGCCCTCACCAACGGCGTCGGCGAGGCGGTCTCCGCCGTCGGGGCCTGGCACCAGCTCGTCGTCTCCAGCGCGAACAACGTGCAGACGCTCTGGTTCGACCGGCAGAGGCTGGACCAGACGCGCCGCTGGGACATCGCCGGCATGGGCCTGCTGCAGTTCTCGCTCGACAACGACGGCGAGGACGCGACGCTGTACTTCGACGAGATCCGGCTCTACGACGAAACCGCGCCCGGCGACCTCTTCCCGGACGGAACCGCGGCGGGGCCGGTCCTGCTCGACCGCTGGTCGGAGGCCCCCTACGTCGACGACTGGGGCTCGTTCTCCCGCGCGCCGGACCGCGTGGTCGATTCCTTCCCGCCCTACCGCGCCTACGTCTTCTCGCGCCACGGGACCGTCACGTTCACGCCGCACCGGAGCAGCCCCGGGAGCTCCCTCCTGCTCGCCGGCGGCGGCGGCGCGGGCGGCATGACGCGCGGCGGCGGCGGCGGCGGCGGCGGCGTGCTCGCCGCGACCGGCGTCGAGCTCGGGGCGCAGTCCTACGTCTTCACGGTCGGCGCGGGCGGCGTCCCGGACATCCACCGGTCTTGGTACCTCGACAAGCTGTGGGGAGACCAGCTGCTCCACGAGGGGGCGACGACCGCCTCGGCGTGCGGCGGCGTGACGACGTTCGGGACCGTCACGGGCGGCACGCTCCACACCGCGCCGGGCGGCGGCGGCGGCGGCAACTTCAACTGGGGAACGGGCGGAGTCGGCGACCTCCCCGCCGAGGCCTACGGTCTCGACGGCGCGTCCGGCGGCGGCGCCGCCGGCAGGAGCGTGCAGCCCGGCCTCGGGACCGCCGGCCTCGGCCACGACGGCGGCAAGGCGGACACGGAAAGCGACGGTTGCGGCGGCGGCGGCGGCGGCGCGGGCGGCCCCGGCGCGGACGGCACCAAATCCGTCCCCGGCGCGGGCGGTCCCGGCGTCACCAA
>CAMNDA010000090.1 GCA_946534745.1 uncultured Verrucomicrobiota bacterium
GCGTCCGCGCCGTCCGCCTCCGCAGGCGGTGCGACGTAGAGCGGAATGCTGAGGCTCCAGTCCTTCCCTTCGATTTCGGAGACGGGAACGGAGCGCGAGAAGCCGGGCTTCGGGTCGTCGTCGCGGTAGGCGGCGAGGATCCGCTCGCGATGGGCGTCCTCGAGGAAGCTTTCGGCGTTGCGCCGGGCGACTTCGAGGACGGCGTTGACGAAGAGGATGCGATTTCGGCGCGCCGGGGACTTGCGGGTGCGCAGGACGAGGATGCACGCCTCCATCGGGGAGTTGAAGAAGAGGTTGGCGCCGAGGCCGACGACGGCCTCGACGAGGTCGCTTTCGACGAGCTTGCGGCGCATCTCACGCTCCTCCTGGCGGAAGAGGACGCCGTGGGGAAGCAGGACGGCGGCGCGGCCGGTGCGGCGGTCGAGGGAGGCGAGGATGTGCTGGAGGAAGGCGTAGTCCGCACGGCCCTGCGGCGGGGTGCCGAGCGTGTTGCGGCCCCAGCGGTCGTGCTCGAAGGAGGCGCGGTCCCAGTCCTTGATCGAGTAGGGCGGGTTGGCGAGCACGACGTCGAAGCGGCGGACGGCGCCGCCGTCCGTGAACGCGGGAGCGGCGAGCGTGTCCGCGCAGGCGACGGAGAAGTCCTCGACGCCGTGCAGGTAGAGGTTCATCCGGGCGATGGCGGAGGTGAGGGCGTTGACCTCCTGCCCGAAGACGCGGACGGAGCGCCAGGCGCCGCCCCTGTTGCGGACGTATTCGAGGCTCTTCACGAGCATTCCGCCGGATCCGCAGGTCGGATCGTAGAGCGTCTCGCCCGGCGCGGGGCGGAGCATTTCGGCCATGAGCTCCACGACGGTTCGGTTGGTGTAGAACTCCTGCGCCGTGTGGCCGGCGTCGTTGGCGAACTGGCCGATCAGGTATTCGTAGGCCAGCCCCATCTCGTCGGCGGGGCAGGCGGCGAGCGAAAGATTGTGGCGGGAGAAGTGCTCGACGAGGGACCGCACGATGGCGTCGGGCATCTTGTTCTTGTTGAGCCAGCCGGACTTGTCGCCGAAGATGCCCGAGAGGCCCCCGACGTCGAGCCCGTCCACGCGGCGGGGCGGATTGGCGCTCTCGATGCGCGTGAACGCGTCGACGAGTCGGCGCCCGACGTTTTCGGCGCATTTGCGAACGTCGCGCCAGAGGCACCCGGAGGGAATCCGGACAGGATACTCCTGCTCGGCGGCGTATTCGGCATCGCCGCCGGATTCGTCCAGGTAGACGCCGAACTGCTCGTCGTAGACATCGGAGATGCGCTTGAAGAAAAGCAGCGGGAAGATGAACTCCTTGTAGCCGGAAGCGTCGATCTGGCCGCGCAGCAGCGTGGCGGCGCCCCAGAGGAAGGACTTGAGCTCCTCGAGGGAAAGCGGTGCGGGGGCCGCGTTCATGCGGAACCTCCTTCCGGGGACGCGAGCAGCGCCGCAAGCCGTTCCTCGGCGGCGAGGACGGCGGCGCGGGCCTGGCGGAACTCGGCGAGCACCTCGGCGTGGGGGCGACGGGCCTCGCGCGGATACGAGACATACTGCTTCGGGGAAAGGTTGAAGCCCTTGGCAGCGACTTCGTCCAGCGTGGCGACGGCGGCGAGCGCCTCGCGGGGACGGCCCTCCGAGTAGAGGGCGAAAAGGCGGTCCACGTCCGCGTCCGAGAGGATGTTCTGGGCGCGCTGGCGGGTGAGGATCGAGGATCCATCGACGAAGAGCACGCGTCCGGCGCGCCCGGGAAGGGGCGTGGCGCGCAGGACAAGGAAGCAGGGCGAAAGCTGAGTGCCGTAGAAAAGGTTCTCGCCCAGCGTCACGACGGCATCCACAAGCCCGGACCGGACCAGTTTCTCGCGGATGGCGCCTTCGGCGCCTTCGCGGAAAAGGACGCCCTGAGGCAGGACGACGGCGGCGCGGCCGGAGACGGGGCGCATCGAGGCGACCATGTGCTGAAGCCAGGCGAAGTCCCCGTTGTTGTCGCTCGGCGTTCCCCAGACGTTGCGGCCGTAGGGGTCGGCGCTCCATTCCGGGGCGCCCCATTTCTTGAGGGAGAACGGCGGATTGGCGAGGACGCAGTCGAAACGGGCAAGTCGGTCGTTCTGGAGAATCTTCGGCGCGCGGAGCGTGTCGCCCTGCAGGACGTGGAAGTCGGAAGCGCCATGGAGAAAGAGGTTCATGCGCGCGACGGCCGCGTTCGTGACGTTCTTCTCCTGGCCGAAGACGGCGCCGCAGCAGAGCGCGTCGTTGTGCATGTGCCGGATCGCCTCGATGAGCATGCCGCCGGAGCCGCAGGCCGGATCGTAGACGCTTTCGCCGGGCTTCGGATCGAGGATGCGAACGAGGAGCCTCACGACCGAGCGCGGCGTGTAGAATTCGCCGGCTTTCTTCTTGCTCTCGTCGGCGAACTTCTTGAGGAGAATCTCGTAGGCGTCGCCCATGAGATCGGCCGGATAGTCGCGATTGCCGAGGCGGCGCCGCGACATGTGCTCCAGCAGATTCTTGATCTTGGCGTCGGAGAGGATGGACTTGTTCGTCCAGTTCGAGGTCGAGAAGATCGACAGGACGCCGTAGAGCGTCTCGGGGTTCGCCAGCTCGATCGCGCGCATGGCGCCGACGATCGCGGCGCCGAGATTCTCGGAACGGGAGCGGATGTCGGCCCAGTGGCAGCCGTCGGGAATGACGAACCGATGCTGCTCGGGAAAACGGGCGAACTCCTCGTCGCCGTCGCTTTCGGCGAGGGCCGTCTCGGTCTCCTCGTCCCAGACGTCGCTGATCCGCTTGAAGTAGAGCAGCGGCGTGATGTAGTCCTTGAAGTTCTCGTGGCTCACCGGTCCGCGGATGATGTTGCAAGCCTCGTAGAGAAACGCATAGAGGTCCTGCGCGTCGGAAAGGACCTCGGTCGGCTTGCTGGTATTTGGGGCGGACATTCGCGAAAAGTCAAATATTCGGAGACTCACTTGGCGGTGTGTCGGAGATGAGGGAGAATATAGCACTTTCTCGCATGCGAAACAACAGGAAACCGGATCAATGTCAGGTCACGCGACGCATTGAGCCAGATGGAGAGGTGTGGTAGGATTCCTCCCGTGAACGAACAACCAGGTGGACAGGAACGCAGCGGTGCGCGATTCGTGGTCGAACTCTTCGGGAGCGACGCGAACGGGCGGAAGATGATCGCGTGGGGGCGGCGGATCGGATGCCGGGACGCAGGGCACGGGTTCGAGCCCGGGCGCGGGGTCTACACGCGGCTCCTCGTTGACGACGGCGACGTCCAGCAGCACAACTTCCTGATGGAGCTCGTCGACAACCCCGTCGGTCTGCGGGCGATCGATCGAGCGGAATGACCCCGCCAGGCGGCGTTCGAAGGGACGGTCAGGCGAGGCGGCCGGGGAGGGTCGCGTAGAAGTCCGAAAGCCGCGCGGCAAGCGCGGTCCAGTCGTAGTCGCGCGCGGCGGCGCGGCCGGCGGCGGCGAGGGAGGCGGCGAGCGCCGGGTCGGCGGCGACGCGAGAGAGGGCCGCGGAGAGCGCGGAAGGGTCCGCCGGGTCGAAGACGAGCGCCGCGCCCGGATGCGCCGCGCACAGGCGGCCGAGGCCGCCCACGTTCGAGGCCACGACGGGCAGCCCCGCCGCCCACGCCTCCAGCACGACGATGCCGAACGGTTCGTGCCGGCTCGGCAGCGCGAAGACGTCCGCGGCGCGGTATTCGGCCGCGAGCTCCGGGCTCCCCGGCGGCAGCGCGCCGGCGACGGAGAGCCGGTCCGCCGCGCCCAGCTCCGCCACGCGGGCGCGCAGCGCCTCGAGGTAGTCCGGCTCCGTCGCCGGCCCCACGAGCCGGACCGAGAGCCGCGGGTCGCGCGCGAGCGCCTCGACGAGCGCCATCTGGTTCTTCTGGCGGTCGATGCGGGCGACGCAGAGGACGCGCGTCTGGTCGTTTGGTCGTTGGATCGTTTGGTCGTTGGATCGTTGGGTCGTTGGATCGTTGGGTCGTTGGGTCGTTGGGTCGGAACCCTCGAAGAGCGCGACGTCGACGCCGTTGGGGAGGAAGAGGACGCGGGGGTGGCGGGCGCGCCAGAGGTCGGCCTCGTCCTCGCCGACGCAGACGATGCCGCCGGCGTCCTCGGGGACGCGGCGCGTGCGGCGCAGGGCCTTGTCGAGGATCTTGCCCCACGGCAGAAGCCGCCGCGTCGGAGCGCGCAGGCTCGCGGCCTCGGCGGCGGGGACGTTCGCGCCGCCGCCGTGCAGCGAGACGGCGCAACGCGCGCCGGTCTTCTCCGCGACGCGGATGCAGAGCTCGGCGATGCGCCCCATCGCGTGGCAGTGGATCACGTCCGGCGCCCACTCGCGCAGCGCGCGGGCGAGGCCGGGGACGAAGGGGTTTCCGCCCTTGCGGTCGAGGCGGTCGCGCGTCGCCGCCGTCATCGGCCACCACGGGTAGACGGGCGGGAAGCGCAGGATCTCGAGCCCCTCGCGCGTCTCGCGCGGCGTCGGGCACAGCGCGGTCGTCGCGAAGACGCGGACCTCGTGGCCGGCGCGCACCTGGGCGCGCGCGAGGTTCCAGACCACCTGCTCGGTGCCGCCCCAGTCGTCGAAGGAAAGGCGGCGCAGGACGTGCGCGACCCTCATCGGCGGTAGCCCCCCAGCAGGTGCAGCAGCGAGAGCCACGAGAACTTGACGAGCCCGTAGGCGTAGCGCCTCCAGAGGCGGCCGGGCTCCTGCGCGATTCGGTGGACCCACTCCAGGCTGCACTTCTGCATCCAGCGCGGCGCGCGCTTCACGCGGCCGGCGACGAAGTTGAACGAGCCGCCGATGCCGAGCGCGACGGGGACGTCGAGCGCCGCGGCGTTGCGCGCGAGCCAGAGCTCCTGCTTCGGATTGCCGAGGGCGACGAAGAGGATGTCCGGCTTCGCCGCGTTGATGCGCTCGACGATCTCCGGCTGCTCCTCGCCGAGCTTCACGAACGAGTGGTCGGACCCGGCGATCGGCATCGGGAAGCCGGCCTTGCGCTCCATCGCGGCGAGCGCCTCCGCGAGCGCGTCCTCGGCGCCGCCGAGCACGTAGAAGCGAAGCCCCTCCGCCCGGCAACGCGGGCAGAGGTCGGG
>CAMNDA010000091.1 GCA_946534745.1 uncultured Verrucomicrobiota bacterium
GCCCTTCGCGGGGCGAGGGCGGCGGCAGAGGAGGATGAAACGGACGAGACAGTAGAGGGCGAGGAGCCCGAAGATGGCGTCGAAGACGCCCCGAACGCGCGGATCGACGAAGTCGGCGTGGGTCATCATGAGCACGAGCAGGAACCAGCCGAAGCCTACGCCGCACAAGATGCGTGCGAGGCCGCGGCTCCAGAGGGCGCGCATACCCTCGACGAAGGTTACGCCCGCGAGGACATGCGCGGCCACGACGAGGACGCGGAGCGAGGGGCTGTCGGGGCAATGCTTATGGATGGGGAAGCAGAGGTCCCCGACGACCACCGTGCACAGGAGGATGAGAACGATGGACGCGAGCACCTTGGCGAGGACGACGACGCTCCTCGTGGCGCGCCGGAGGGAAGGAGAGGGTGATTGCGGCGAGGCGGGGGACATGGTTTCGTGCGGGCGGTCTTGGCCGGGACGGAGCCCGGCCGTCAGGACACGGGAGCGGGAACCGGGGGCGGCGCGGCGGACGGGCGCGGGCGGAGGAAGATATAGCGGACGAGGCAGTAGAGCGCGAGAAGGACGGAAACGATCGCGACGACTCGAGCGGGTTGGGTGGAAAAATCAAGGCCGAGTGCGATCAGCGCGAACCAGGCGAAACCCGCGGCGAAGAAAACGCGGACGGAGGCGCGTCCCCAGAACGCCAGGAGGATTTCAAGAAAGGCGACGTTGGCCAGAGCATGCACTGCCGCGACGCCGATTTGGATTCGGAGTTCCGCGACGCCGATGCACGCCATTTGATAGTAGCGAGCGGCGATGTACATGCACAGGAAGAAAAGGGCGAGCGTCACGAAGGCTTTTGCGAGGACGACGAGTCCACGGAACCATTGTCGGCGGAGAGGAGCGGGGGCGGGCGGCGGGGTATGCGGCATTGCGTTTTGGCCGGGGCGGAGCCCGGACATCAGGACTCGGGGGCGGGATCCGCGGGGGACTCCTCGCCGGAGACGGGCTTCTTGCCGCGGGGCTTCCTCACGTAGTTCTCCGCGTTGCGGAGCTTGCGGTCGGAGGGGCCCTTCGGGGCCGCGAGCTCGGGCAGCTCCTCGCCCTTCGGCGCCTCGACGCCCATCCGCTTGAGGCGCATCGAGATGATGGTCGAGACGCCCTTCTCCTGCTGCGTCACGCCGTACACGATGTCGGAGCCCGCGATCGTGTGCTGGTTGTGCGTGATGATCAGGAACTGCGAGAGCGACAGGAAGTCCTTCAGCACGTCCACGAAGCGACCGATGTTGCTGTCGTCCAGCGCCGCGTCGAGCTCGTCCAGGATCGCGAAGGGCGACGGCTTGATCTCGTAGATGGAGAAGAGCAGCGCGACGGCGGTCATCGTCCGCTCGCCGCCCGAGAGCAGCGAGATGTTCGTCGGCTTCTTCCCGGGCGGGCGCGCGACGATGTCGATGCCGCACTCGAGGATGTCCTCCTCGTCGAGGAGGCGCAGCTCGGCGGTGCCGCCGCCGAAGAGCCGCGTGTACATCTTCTGGAAGTTCTCGTTGGCCTTGCCGAAGGTCTCGCGGAAGCGCTCGACGCTCTGCCGGTCGATGTCCTTGATGAGCGCGAGGAGCTTCTCCTTGGCCTGCGTGAGGTCGGACTCCTGCCCGACGAGGAAGTCGAGCCGCTCCTCGCTCTTCTGGCAGTCCTCGATGGCGACGAGGTTCACGGGGCCCATCGCCTCCATCTTGCGCCGGATCTCGGCGACGCGCTCGGCGGCCTGCTCGGGCGTGGGCGCGCCCTCGTCGCCCCACTCGGGCGGCTCCTCGCGGGCGAGCTCCTGCGGGGTGATATGCCAGTCGCGCTGGAGGCCCTCCTCGAGGTTGCGCAGCTGGACGCGCGCCTCGGCGAGCGCGACCTCGGCCTGGGTCTGGCGCGCGGTGGCCCCGTCGAGGTCCTGGCGCAGCTTCGCGAGCGCGGCGGAGGAGCGGTCGGCCTCGGCCTGGCGGGCGGCGCGGTCGGAGCGCAGCGCCGCGACGGTCTGGTCGGCGCCGCGCGCGGCCTCGTCGAGGCCGCCGAGGGATTCGCGGACGGCTGCGCTGTCCGCCTCGAGGCGCGCGATGGCCTCGTCGTAGGACGCGACCGCGGCGGCGCGGGCGGAGACCATCGAGTCGAGCTCGGCGAGGCGGGCGGCGATGGCGGCGGACTGGGCGCGGGCGTTCTGCGCCTCCTGCGACGCGGCGGCGTGGGCGAGGCGGGCGTCGGTGAGCGCGCCCTGCGCCTCGAGGAACCCGGACTCGGCCTTGCGCGCGGCCTCGGACTGCGCCGCCACGGCGTCGGCGAGGCGCGTGCGCGACTCGCCCATGTCGTGGATGCGCGCGGCGAGGGACTTCGTGCGCTCGGTGGCGGCGCGCGAGGTCTCGGCGAGGGCCGCGAGCTCGGCGCCGACGGACTTGAGGCGCGCGCGGGCGTCGGCGAGGTCGCGCGAGAGGGAGCGCTCCTCGCCCTCCTTGCGCGCGGCGGTGGCGCGGGCCTGGTCGAGGCGGAGGCGCGCCTGCGCGAGCGCCTCCTCGGCGGCGCGGATGGTCTCCTGCGCGGCGGACTCGTCGTCCTCGGCCGCCGCGGCGCGCTCGGAGAGGGCGGCGCGCTCGGCGCGGGCGTCCTCGAGCTGCGCGTGGCGGGCGAAGGGGTTCGGGGCGCCGTCGGGCGACCAGAGGTCGAGCAGGCCGCCCGCGCGGGCCACGGCGCCGGCGGGCGTGACGAGGACGAGCCCCTCGGGCACCTCCGCGGGGAGGGCGTCGACGAGGTAGACCCCGGCGAGCAGGCGCGCGGCGGCGGGCTGGAAGGCGGGGGCGACCTTGACGAGCGGG
>CAMNDA010000092.1 GCA_946534745.1 uncultured Verrucomicrobiota bacterium
CGCCCGCCTCGGCCTCGCCGCGCAGCGCGCCCGCTCCCCGCGCCCGCTCGCCGGCGCGCCGCACGCGCTCGCCGGCGCCTGGGCCCTCGCCGGAGCCGGGCGCGCCGCGCCGCTCGGCTGCCTCGACGGCCTCGGCGCGCTCAGCGCCCTCGCCGCGTGGGACGCGCTCTTCGCGGCGCCGTTCGCCGCCCCGGACGCCGACCGCGCCGCGGCGGCGTTCCCGGACGCCGCCGCGCGCGAGGCGGAGGCCTCCTCGCTCTTCCCCGAGGGCCCGCTGCGCCGGCACGCCCTCGCCGCCATCCGCGCCAAGCATCCCGCGCCCGGCGAGCTCCGCGGACGCCTCGACCGCCTCGCCTCGCTCTGGGATCCCCTGCGCGAGAAGCTCGACGCCGAGCTGATGCATCCTCAGCGGATGCGCGCGATGCTCGAGGCGGCCGGGTGCCCCGTCGCGCCCGCCTCGCTCGGCCTCGCGCCCGCGCGCGCCGCCGCCGCCGCCCTCGCCGCGCCGATGCTCTCGCCGCGCTACTCCGTCTTCGACCTCGCGCTCGAGACCGGCCGCCTCCCCGCCTGCGCCGCCGCCCTGCTCCGCTAGAGCGGTTTCACTTTTTCTGTAGCCACGGAACGACACAGGACTTCACGGAACTTCCGTGTTGTTCTGTGGCTACGGATTTCGAGAAGCGCCCTAGCGGAGGGAACGGTAGACCGCGAGCGTCTCGAGCGCGCAGCGCTCCCAGGTGAACGAGGCCGCGTGCGCGCGGCCCGCGGTCGCGCGCTCCGCGCGCGCCGCGGGATCCTCGCGCAGGAGGCGCAGCGCCGCGGCGGCCCATTCGTCCGCATCGAGGCCGCGGACGATCTCCGCCGCGCCTCCGAGCACCTCGGGGAGCGAGCCGCCGTCGGACGAGAGCACCGGCGCGCCGCACGCCATCGCCTCGAGCGGCGGGAAGCCGAACCCCTCGTAGAACGACGGGATCGCGAAGAGGGACGCGGCCGTGTAGAGCGCGTCGAGGAGGCCGTCCGGCACGTAGCGAACGTAGTGGAAGCGCCCGGGGAAGCGCCTCTCCGCCTCCGCGAAGCGCGCGAAGATCGGCTCGCACCGCCAGCCCGGCGCGCCCGCGACGACGAGGTCGTAGCCCTCCGGCGCGATCCTCTCCCAGAAGTCGACGAGGAAGGGCAGGTTCTTGCGCGGCTCCACGGTGCCGACGTCGAGGAGGAACGGCCGCTCGAGGCCGAGCTTGGCACGGACCTCCGCGACGCGCTCCGGCGGCGCGGGGCGGAAGTCCGGCGAGATGCCGAGAGCCGTCGCGTGCACCTTGCCGCGCGCCTCCGGCAGCAGCTCCTCGATCTCGCGCTTCGAGAACTCGGAGTCGGTGAGGACCGCGTCGGCGCGCGCGACGCTCCGCGCGACGTTGGCGTGCAGGTACGCGCGGTTTCGCGCCTCGGCGAACTCCGGGAAGCGCTCGAACGACATGTCGTGGACCGAGACCGCGACGCGCCCGCGACGCACCGGCCGCGCGACGAAGTTCGTGAAGTGGAAGACGTCCGCCGGGCCGGAGAAGCGGTCGAACGCCGGCGCGCCGAGCCTCGTCCAGAGCTTCTGCATCACGGCTCCCGGAAGCAGCCGGAACGCGCGCGCCTCGGCGCCCGGGACGGGATCCGGCGGCGCCTTGCGGCGGAAGTCGCAGAAGAAGAGCCGCAGCGACTCCTCCGGCGCGAGCGCCGGAAGAAGGCCGCGCGCGAGCATCCGCGTATAGCGACCGATGCCGGCGCCCTGCGCCACGGCGGGCTGGTAGTCGAGGCAGATCCTCATGGTCTCACGGTCAAACGGTCAAACGGTCAAACGATCAAACGGTCAAACGGTCAAACGGTCAAACGATCAAACGGGATCCAGGACCCAGCGCTTGTTGTACCAGAACCACTGCTCGGGGGTCGCGCGGATCGCGGCGTCGAAGCGCGAGAGGACCTCGCGCGTGATGCGCGCCTCCTCCGCGTCGCGGTCGGCGTCGGGGTCGGGACGCAGCGTCGGGAAGAACTCGATCTCGAAGCGCCGCCACGCGACGCGGCGCATCACGAGCGGCACGACGGGCGCGCCCGCCTGGATGGCCAGCAGCGCCATCCCGCGCGCGAGGTTCGCCGTCCCGCCGAGGAACGGCACCGCGAGCGCCGGCGTGCGCGAACGCGTGTCCGGCAGGATCGCGAAGACCTGGCCGCGCCGGATGCGGCGCAGCATCTCCAGGTAGACGCGCGGGCCGCCGTCGCGCTCCAGCACCTCCATGCCGTGCCCGCCGCGCATGCGGTTCATGAGGTCGTTCATGAACGGGTTGCGCTGCTTCGCGGCGACGCTGAAGATCGGCAGGCCCGCCAGCTCGACAAGCGAGCCGGCCAGGTCCCAGTTGCCGCAGTGCGGCAGCGCCAGCACGACGCCGCGCCCGCCCGCCGCCGCGAGCTCGGCGCGCAGGTGCGCGATCGCCTCGTCCGCCTGCGGGATCTGGCGGCGCAGCGCCGCCGCGTCGAAGCGGCGGATGCGGAGCATGTCGACGAGGTTGAAGGCCGTGTTGCGGAAGGAGAGCCACGCCGAGCGGCGGATGTCGCGCTCCGG
>CAMNDA010000093.1 GCA_946534745.1 uncultured Verrucomicrobiota bacterium
CGGCGGCTGCGGCGGCCTCGGCCTTGGCGGTCCACTCGTCCTTGATCTCGTCGAGCTTGCCGGAGGCGTCGAGATCGTCGATCACCTTGTTGAGGACGGCGAGCAGCTCGGGCTGTCCCTTCTTGATGGCGATGGCGTACTCCTCGACGGTGAGCAGCTCCGAGATGTCGTAGTCGGGCTCGCCCTTGATGACGGCCTTGGCCGGATCGATGTCGGCGATGACGACGTCGACCTTGCCGGCCTTCATCGCGGCGAACGCGCTGGCGGGCGAGTCGAACATCTCGGGCTCCTGGCCGAGCTTCTCGCGGACGTAGTCGGCGGAGGTGGTGCCGTTCTGGACGCCGACGCGCTTGCCCTTGGCCTCCTCGGCCTTCTCGGCGTCGAAGGGCTTGTCCTTGGCGAAGATGAAGACGATTCCGGTGCGGACGTAGGGGTGGGAGAAGTCCACCTTCATCTTGCGGTCCTCGGTGACCGTGATGCCCGCGGCGGCGAGCTCGGCCTTGCCGGCGATGAGGGACGGGATGACGGAGTCGAACTCGACGTCCTCGACGGCGAGGGTCTTGCCGAGCTCCTTGGCGACGGCCTTGCAGATCTCGACGTCGATGCCGACGACCTCCTTGCCCTGGCGGAACTCGTAGGGCGGGAAGGTGGCCTCGGTGATCATGCGGATGGTGCCGGGGGCGGGGGCGACGGCCTCGGCGGCGGGAGCGGCCTCGTCCGCGAAGGAGAGGGACGCGACGGCGGCCGCGAGCGCGGCCAGCGGGAGGGTGTGCTTCATGTGTGGTTCCTTGGTGTGTGGGGTTGGTTTCGGAACGGGAGCCGGGTATTCTATGCGTTTTCCCTCCCGCGCGCAAGGAAAACCCGCCCGGCTGGGCGGATCGGCGGGGAACGCGCGTATTTCCGCTACCGCTGGCCGGTCGCCCGGAAGTAGCGGTCGAGGACGCGGAGCGAGACGAGCCGCTCGCGCGCGGGGTCGCGGAAGCGGTCCACCCACGCGTGCGCGGCGGCGAGGATCCGCTCCGCTTCGCCCGGGTGCGCGTCGTACCACGCGAGCTTCTCCTCGAGGTCCGCGTAGTCGGGGCGGATCTCGACGTAGTGCACGCCGGGCTCGAGGAGCCCCTCCTGGAACCACGTCTCGTACTCCGGGCGCGGCATCACGGCGAGGGAGTTGGACGAGAGCACCCACTTGAGGTTCGAGGCGACGTCGTTGCCCTCGATCGCGAGGACGTAGCGGAAGCGCAGCTGCTCGGCGATCGAGAGCCGCCCGTTCGCCCATTCGGGGCGCACGGCGCGCGAGGAGGTGTCCCCGAGGTCGAGCCCGGGGCGGCCGAAGAACCGCTCGAAGAGGGCGATGCGCTTGGGCTTGCCCTTCACCTTGCCGCGGAACACGGCGCGCGGGAGCTTGTCGGCGAAGCGCAGTCCGTCCCGGACGAAGATGAAGTGCCGGACCTTGTTGAGGTTCAGCAGGACGGCGCCGGCGTTCGCGCTCGCGCCGCCGCGGTCCTCGGCGATCGGTCGCGACTTCACGATCGCGGGCGCGGGTGGGACGGCGGTGACGTCGCCCGGGACGTGCAGCCAGCGCAGGTCGCGCGGGAACCAGCGCAGCCATTCGCGCGTGTCGAAGTAGTAGACCTGCCCCTTCCACGGGAGGCGCTGGTCGCGTAGCCGCGGGGCGTCCGCCGGGAGCGGGACCGGCGCGGCGGGGTCGAGGCGGCAGCAGTAGGACGCGCGCGCCTCGATCTCGTCGCGGTCCGGGCGCCCCGCGATCGAAGCGAGCAGGCGCTCCCGCTGCGCGCGCCGCAGCGCCGCCGGGACGAGCAGCTCCCGCGCGACGCTCCGCGCGAAGTAGGGGAACTTCGCGTTCTTGCCGGTGCGGAGGCAGTAGGGGACGAGGTTCAAGAGGGGAGGTTAAAGGGAAAAGGTTAAAGTGTAAAGTTGGTCAATTCGGCATTCGGCCTTCGGCGTTCATCCTTCCGAATGCCTGCGCTCCGCGGCCGCCTTCTCGAGGGCGGCGACGATCTGCGCGAAGGCCTGGCCGACGGGGGAGCCGGCGGCCGAGCGCATGAAGGGGACGCCGGCGTCGCCCGAGGCGCAGACCGCGGGATCGAGCGGGATGCGGCCGAGGATCGGCGCGTCGTACTTCTTCGCGAGCGCGTCGGCGCCGCCGGAGGAGAAGATCTCGACCTTCTCGCCGCAGTGCGGGCAGACGAAGCCGGACATGTTCTCGACGATGCCGACGACGGGGAACGCCAGCTGGTCGCAGAAGGCGAGAGAGCGCGAGACGTCGGCCGCGGCGACTTTCTGCGGCGTCGTGACGACGATCGCGCCGAGCGGATCGGGAAGCGACTGGCAGACGGTGAGCGGCTCGTCGCCGGTGCCGGGGGGCGCGTCGACGATCAGGTAGTCCAGCTCGCCCCAGTCGACCTGGGAGAGGAACTGCTGGATGACGCCGAGCTTCATCGGGCCGCGCCAGACGATCGCCGCGTCGGGGTCGTCGACGGCGAGGCCGACGCTCATTGTCTTCACGCCGCTTGCGTCGGCGGGCCGGATGCGGCCGTCCTCGGTCGCCATCAGCGGCGTGCCGCGCAGGCCGAGCATCTCGACCGTGGAGGGGCCGTGGACGTCGACGTCGAGGAGCCCGACCTTGCGGCCCGCGAGCGCGAGCGCGGCGGCGAGGTTGGCGGCGACGGTGCTCTTGCCGACGCCCCCCTTGCCGGAGAGGACGACGACGGCGTTCTTCACGCCTGCGAGGTTGTGGCGGATGCGGCAGTCGATCGCATCGGCCTGTTCTTCGGCGGCGTGGGCGCAGTGCTTGCAGTCGCCGCTGCATTCGTGTTCGGGCATGGGGAGGCTTCCTTCTTGTCGTTGCGAGGCGTCCGATTCTGCCACGCGCGCCGTGGAAATGCAAGCTTGCGGCGGGCCGAACCGCGTGGTAGCATACGCGGCATGTTCCGTCTCGACGATCTCATCCGCTGGTCCGGCGCCGCGCCGGAGGGCCCGCTCCCGGACTCGTTCCCGTCCCTCTCCACCGACACCCGCGACCTTCCGCCGGGCTGCCTCTTCCTCGCCCTGTGCGGCGAGAACTTCGACGGCCACGACTTCGCCGCGAAGGCGGTCGAGGCCGGCGCGGGCGGCGTCGTGGCCGAACGCTCCGCGGCGCTTCCGCCCGGGCTTCCGGCCCTGCGCGTGGACGACACCGCGCGCGCCCTCCGCGACCTCGCGGCGGGATGGCGCGCGAAGGTCGACCCGTTCGTCCTCGGCGTCACGGGCTCGGTCGGCAAGACCACGACGAAGGAGCTCGCGGCGCAGCTCCTGGGCGCGCTCGGACCCGTCGCGAAGACGCGCGGCAACTGGAACAACGAGCTGGGACTCCCCAAGTCCATCCTCGCGATGCCGGAGGAGACGCGCTACGCGGTGCTGGAGTCCGGCACGAACCATCCCGGCGAGATCGCGCCGCTCGCGGCGCTGATGCGGCCGGACGCGGCGATCCTCACGAACGTCGGCCCCGTGCACATCGGCAACTTCGGGACCGAGGAGCGCATCGCGGACGAGAAGGCGGAGCTCCTGCGCGCCGTGCCGCCGGAGGGCTTCTGCGTGCTCGACGCGACGAACCGCCACTTCGCCTTCCTGCGCGCGCAGCCGCGCTGTCGCGTCGTCTCCGTCTCGGCGGAACCCGCCACGGCGGCGGACTACGTCGCGGTCTCGGCGG
>CAMNDA010000094.1 GCA_946534745.1 uncultured Verrucomicrobiota bacterium
CGCGCGCCGAGACGACGCGGTCGAGCGCGGCGAGCCCCGGGGGCGGCGGGAGCTCGACCGGTCCCGCGACGAGCGCGACCTCGTGCCCCGCGGCCGCCGCGGCGGCGGCGACGGCGAAGCCCATCCGCCCGGTCGACCGGTTCGAGAGGAACCGGACCGGATCGACGAACTCCCGCGTGGGGCCGGCGGAGACGAGGAACCTCATGCCCGCCATCCTACCACCTCCGCGCCGACGCGTCCACCGGAAACCTAGTCGTGCAGGGAGCAGGGGCCGGAGACGCACCCGCCCCGGCACGACATCACCTCGAGGAAGTTGCAGGGCAGGCGGCCCGAGGCGTAGAGCCGGATCTGCGCGACCGAGCGGCGGTCGAGGCCGTCGACGTACTTCGCGTCGAGCCGGAAGCCCTCCGGGAGCTCGGAAGCGAGGCCCTGCAGGACCGACTCCGTGACGCCGCAGCTGCGGGCGTAGTTCCGCGCGTCCTCGCGCGCGGGGCGGTCGAGCTTCGCCGGCGCGAGCGCGGAGGGGACGATCCCGCGCGCCTCGAAGACCGCGCCGAGCTCCTCGAAGGAGACGACGTAGTCGACGCTCCCGCGGCGCAGCGCCTCGTCGCGCTTCGCGATGCAGGGGCCGATGAAGGCGACCTTGTTGCCGGGGCGCCGCTCGCGGGCGATGTCCGCCGCGAAGGCCATCGGCGAGGGGGTGTCCGAGACGAACGGGAGCGCCTGCGGGACATGCTTGCGCGCGAGGTTCACCCACGACGGGCAGCAGGACGTCGTCATCAGCCGGGCGCCGCCCTTCATGCGCTCCACGAACTCGCGCGCCTCGTGCTCCGTCGTGAGCTCCGCGCCGCGCGCGACCTCGATCGTGTCGTCGAACCCGAGCCCGCGGATCGCGGCGAAGAGCTGCTCGACCGTCCCCTCGAACTGCCACGCGGCGGAGGGCGCGACGACCGCCGAGACCCTCTCGCCGTCGCGCAGCGCGTACAGGAGCTGCACGAGCTGCGACTTCTCCATGATCGCCGAGAAGGGGCACGAGGAGAAGCACGCGCCGCAGAAGATGCACTTCGCGAAGTCGATGCGGGCCTGGCCGTTCTCGTCCTTGCGGATGGCGCCGACGGGGCAGGCGGCCTCGCACGGCACCGTCACCTCGACGATCGCCCGGTAGGGGCAGACCCCGGCGCACTTGCCGCAGCGGACGCACTTCGCGGGATCGATCGAGGCGTGCATGCGCTCGACCGAGACGGCGCCGGCGGGGCAGTTCCACGCGCAGGGGCGGGCGAAGCAGCCGCGGCAGTTGTCGGTCACCATGAACGCGCGCTGGCGGCAGCCGTCGCACCCGGCGGAGCAGACCGTGAGCGGGTCGCCGCGCGGCGGCGGCGCCTCCTTCATCTCCTCGAGGTAGCTGCGCAGCGTGCGCGACTCGTCCTCCTCGGCCTCGCAGGAGAAGCCCATGAGGGCCATCAGGCGGTACTTGAGCACGGCGCGGTCGTGCCACACCGACGAGCGGCTGCACGGCCCCCCTCGCGGCCGCATGAGGACGGGGATGCGGTCGATCTCCTCCTCGAGCCGGCCGCCGTCGAAGGCGCGCACGAGGCGGACCGTCAGCTCCCGCCGGATGAGTTCGGCCCCGTTCGTCATGCGGGGCCCCCTCTCCGGACGGAGGCCGGGACCGTGGGCCGGATGGTTGCGCGTTCCATATCCGGGAACATACCGCAAACGCCCCCTCGGCGCAAGTCCGCGGAAGTGCGAAAATTCCCGTTGACTTCCCCCTCCGGATTTGAGATAATCCCGCCCCCGTATCACGCAATACATCCCGAAAACACATGAACACGTTCTTCCCCAAGGATCCCGGCCAGGACCGCAAGTGGATCCTCGTCGACGCGGCGGAGAAGCCCGTCGGCCGTCTCGCCGTCTACATCGCCAACGCCCTCCGCGGCAAGGACAAGCCCGACTACACCCCGTGGGTCGACACCGGCGCGTTCGTCGTCGTCGTCAACGCCGCCAAGGCCAAGCTCTCCGGCCGCAAGGAGACGCAGAAGACCTACGAGCGCTTCTCCGGCTGGCGCGGCGGCCACGTCGTGCTGCCCGCCTCCGTCGTCCGCGCCAAGGACCCGGGCCGCCTCATCAAGGAGGCCGTGAAGGGCATGCTCCCCGGCAACAAGCTGGCGCGCGACATGATGCGCCGCCTGCTCGTCTACCCGGGCGCCGAGCATCCCCACGCCGCGCAGAAGCCGCAGCCCGCCGCCATCTAACGACCGAAACAGGAAAGAAGCAACATGGCCCAGGAAATCATCGCCGCCGCCACCGGCCGCCGCAAGACCGCCGTCGCCCGCGTCTCGCTCGTCTCCGGCGAAGGCAAGTGCACCATCAACCGCAGGAGCGCCGAGGAGTACGTCACGGACGAGGCCTCCCGCATCTACATGCTCCAGCCGCTCAAGATCGCCGGCGTCGAGGCCAAGTACGACGTCGTCGCGTACGCGAAGGGCGGCGGCATCACCGGTCAGGCCGGCGCCGTGCGCCACGGTCTCGCCCGCGCCCTCTGCGCGGCGGACGCTTCGCTCCGCGCCGCGCTCAAGGCCGCCGGCTGCCTCACCCGCGATCCTCGCATGAAGGAGCGCAAGAAGCCCGGTCTGCGCGGAGCCCGCCGCCGCTTCCAGTTCTCCAAGCGCTAGGCTTCCGCCACGCTTCGCTCCGCCGACGGGCAACCCACGAGGTTGCCCGTTGGCGTTTTCGGAAACCCCTTGCCGGAGTCCGCCGCGCCATGTCCCTTCTCTCTCTCGTCAAATCCCTTTTCACCCGAAAAAACGCCGCTCCCGGAGCCGGAAACGCATCCCGCCCGGCGGGCTCCTCCCCCTCCGCGGAGACCGCCGGATCCGGCGATTCCGCTCCCGGCGCCGGCCGGCG
>CAMNDA010000095.1 GCA_946534745.1 uncultured Verrucomicrobiota bacterium
CCGCGCCGGCCGCGCGCTCGGCGGCGCGCGCCGCGGATTGCGCGCGGCGGATCTTGCGGAGCTCGTCCGCGGTCTTGACCTCGCGCTCCGCGGCGACGGGGTTCCGCGCCGCCTTCGAGACGCGCACGCCGCGCCTCTCGAGCGCGAGCACGGCGCCGAGCGGGAAGGTGGACGCCGCGACGACGTCCACGACGCCCTCGCGCGAAAGCGCCGCGGCGAGCAGGTCCTCCGGACCGGCGCGGTCGCCCTTCTCGAAGCCGAGCGCCGCGGGGCCGAGGACCTCGACGCCCTCACGCGACTGGCGGCGCGCGCGCCCCAGCTCCATCGATCCGACGACGAGCAGCGTGCGTCCGCCGGGGAAGCGAACCGCGCCGACGGGATCGGGCGCGTCGAATCCCGTCGCGTGGAGCAGGTCCGGCTCGTTCGCGGTCGCTCCGAACATCGCAAACGGCCTGTTTTCAACGGGTGTTAATTCTTGCATGGCGCGCGAGTATCGTTGATTTGCGCGGAAAATGCAACCCGAATGCGAGAAAAATCCGATTTCGACCGAATTTCCTAGAAAATTCGAATGGTTTTCGGCGCAACGCCTTGCGGCGGCAAGGTTTCGGCACCGTCCGCTGGCGGCCTGTTGATAACCTGTCAACAAACGGAAGACTCTTTTCGCTTGCCCTTGCCGCATGCTTTTGGGAACATCTGCACCCGTGGCGCGGCCCTGCGGCGGCGCCACCCGTTTTCTCTCCCTTTCCCTTTCCACCCTTTTCCTTTTCCGCCATGGACGACCCCGTTCAGATATGGGCGCGCGCACGCGAGGCGCTGCGCGGCACGATGGACCCCGGAGAATTTTCGCGCTGGATCGAACCGCTCGCCCCGAGCGCGGCGGAGGACGGCTCGCTGCGCCTCGGCGTCGGCGACGACTTCGCGAAGTCCTGGCTCGAGGACAACTACTACCAGACGCGCATCGAGGCCGCGCTCGCCGCGGCCGCGCCCGGGCTGCGCTTCGCCTTCGTGGTCGACGCGTCGCTCGCGCCGTCGGCGGACGACGCCGCGGCCGCGGCGCCGTCCGCGCCGAAGCCCGCGCCGCGCGCGAAGGGCGCGCCGGGGGAGATGCGCGGCGTGCCGCTCAATCCGGACTTCACGTTCGAGAACTTCATCACGGGCCCCTCCAACAGCTTCGCGCAGGCCGCGGCGCTGCAGGTCGCCTCGAACCCCGGCGGCTCCTACAACCCGCTGCTCGTCATCGGCGCGACGGGCCTCGGCAAGACGCACCTCATGCAGGCCGTGGCGCACGCCGTGCACAAGCGCGACGCGCGCGCGACGATCGTCTACATCACGCTCGAGGCGATGCTCAACGACCTGATCGACGCGATCAAGAACGGCACCAACGCCGACTTCCGCCGCCGCTACCGCCACACGGACCTGCTGCTCGTCGACGACATCCAGTTCATCTCGCGCTCGCCGCAGCTGCAGGAGGAGTTCTTCAACACCTTCAACGCGCTGCAGAACGAGCGCAAGCAGATCGTGCTCACGTGCGACCGCCCGCCGAACAAGATCCAGGGGCTCGACGAGCGCCTCGTCTCGCGCTTCCAGCAGGGTCTCGTCACCGACATCCAGAGCCCCGAGTACGCGACGCGCATGGCGATCCTCAAGAGCAAGCAGGCCGGCGCCGCCGAGCCGCTGCCGGACGAGTTTCTCGCCTACATCGCCGAGAACATCACCTCCAACGTGCGCCAGCTCGAGGGCGCGCTCACGAAGCTCGTGTGCTACCGCAACCTGCTGGGCAAGCCGCTCACGCGCGAGATCGTCGAGGACCAGCTCCGCGGCATCCTCGACCAGGAGAAGCGCGCCGAGCCGAGCTGCCAGGACATCCAGCGCGTCGTGGCGGAGGAGTTCGACCTGCGCCTCGCGGACATGACGAGCAAGGAGCGCCCGCAGAACGTGGCGATGCCGCGGCAGATCGCGATGTTCCTGTGCCGGTCGTTCACGAACAAGTCGCTGCCGGAGATCGCCAAGGCGTTCGACAAGACGCACGCGACGGTCGTCCACGCCTGCAAGACCATCCCGGGGCGCATGGAGACGGACCGCACGATCCGCGCGCACGTCGAGAACATCTGCGACAAGCTCGGCCGCGACCCCGCGCAGCTCTAGGGCGCTTCTCGAAAATCCGTAGCCACAGAACAACACGGAACAACACGGAAGTTCCGTGAAGTTCCGTGTCGTTCCGTGGCTACAGAAAAAGTGAAACCGCTCTAGCCCTGCGCGGCGAGCTCGTCGAGGATCGAGAGGACGCGGGCGCCCTTCTCGATCGCCTCGGTGCGGCGGAAGTCCAGGACGGGCGTGTACTTGAGGCCCACCGTGTCCGCCAGGTGCCGCTGGAAGTCCGCCCGGTGCCCGCGCAGCCACGACATCAGCATGCGCGCCTGCGCCTCGTCGCCGAGGATCGAGACCTCCACGATCGCGTTGTGCAGGTCCGGCGACACCTTCGCCGACACGAACGAGACGCGCCCCGCCTCGACGCCGTCCCCCGGCCCGACGCGGTAGAGCGCCGCGGAGAGCTCCTCGCGGACGCGCTCGTTGATGCGGGTGATGCGGTCGGGTTTCATTTCGGTCACACGGTCACACGGTCGGACGGTCTGGATGGTCTGGATGGTCCGGATGGTCTAGATGGTCTAGATGGTCTAGATGGCCTAGGGTGCTAGGGGAACTAGGGTGCTAGGGGAACTAGGGTGCTAGGGAACTAGAGCGACTTCGGGAGCTCCTCGAAGGCGAAGCATTCGAGCATGTCGCCCTCCTCGAACTCGCGGAAGCCCTCGAGCATGATGCCGCACTCCTGCGCCTGGCGCACCTCCTCGACCGTCTCCTTGAAGTGCCGGATGGTCGAGACGGGGCCCGTGTGCAGGAGCTTGCCGCGCCGGACGACGCGGATCTGTCCCTTGCTCGTGATGAAGCCGTCGAGGACGAGGGACCCCGCCACGACGCCCTCCTTCCCGAGGTCGAACACCTGCTTGACCTGCGCGTGGCCGCGCACGACCTCCTTGTGCTCGACCGGGAGCAG
>CAMNDA010000096.1 GCA_946534745.1 uncultured Verrucomicrobiota bacterium
GCGCGCAGCCCGGGGCGTAGTCGATCCTCGCGTTCGGGAAGAAGCGCGCGGCCTCGTCCCGGAGCGACGGCGTCTCCTCGTGATTCTTCGCGCACATCGCCGCCCACGTGCCGACGAGCGCGGGGCAGTCGTCCGCCGCCGGTCCGACGAGCGCGAGGCGCTTCACCTTCCTCGGGTCAAGAGGGAGCAGCCCCTTCTCGTTCTTGAGCAGGACGGCGCAGCCGCGCGCGCATTCGGCCGCGAGGTCGAGGTCGGCGGGGAGGCGGCAGGTCCTCTCGCGCGGAAGCTCGGGGACGTAGGGATGCTCGAAGAGGCCGCACTCGAACTTGACGCGCAGCACGCGCTCCA
Source organism: uncultured Verrucomicrobiota bacterium (assembly GCA_946534745.1). GTDB lineage: Bacteria > Verrucomicrobiota > Kiritimatiellia > RFP12 > UBA3636 > UBA3636. The sequence goes on from CAMNDA010000096.1 coordinate 349, forward strand.
CGGCGCGGTCGAGCACGCGCATCGGAAGGCGGCCGGCCTTGACGAGGGCCGGGATGTTGCGGAAGACGTCGTCCGACATGTCCATGTCGTTTCCGGCCGTGAGCGCGGCGAGCGTCTGGACGGCCGGGTCGGAGCTGTAATGCTGGATGCGCAGCTGCGAGACGGCGCCCCAGTCGGAGACGACGAAGCCGTCGAAGCCCCATTCGCCGCGGAGGATGTCCGTCAGCGTCTCCCGGTTCGCGACGGCGGGCGTGCCGTCGATGCAGTTGAAGGAGCTCATGAGCGTCCGCGCGCCGGCGCGCACGCCCGCCTCGAACGGCGGCAGGTACCACTCGCGCAGCGCGCGCGCCGAGATCTCCGTGTAGGAGTAGTCGCGCCCGCCCTCGCTCGCGCTGTAGCCGACGAAGTGCTTGAGGCAGGCGACGACGCGGCCCGGCTTCCGCAGGTCCGCGCGGCTCCGCCCCTGGTAGCCGCGGACGGCGGCCGCGGCGAAGACGCCGTTCGTGAACGGGTCCTCGCCGTAGCCCTCGACGTTGCGGCCCCAGCGCGGGTCGTGCCCGACCTCGACCATCGGGGAGAAGGTCCAGTCGACGCCGCCGTCCGTCCAGCACTCGCGCGCCGCGACGCGGCACGCCCTCTCCGTGAGCGACGGGTCGAACGAGCAGGACTGCGCGAGCGGGACGGGGAAGCCCGTGCGCCAGCCGTGGATGACGTCGTAGCCCCAGAGGATCGGGATGCCGAGGCGCGTCCCCTCGACGGCCATGCGCTGGAACGCGTTGCGCGCGGCGGCGCCGCCGGTGAAGGAGAGGACGGAGCCGATCGTCGGGTCGAACGGATGGTCGGGCCCGACGTTGTTCGGGTTGGTGTCGCGGCCGATCGGGTTCTGGATGAGCTGGGCGGCCTTCTCCTCGAGCGTCATGCGGCGGAGCAGGTCGCGCACGCGGGCCCCGACGGGCTTCCTTGGATCCTTGTAGGCGGGAATGTTGGGCTTCATGGCGCGAATGCTAGCACAACGGCGAGGAGACGGCAAACGGCGCTCCTTTGCCGCCTCGGCGGGGCTCGTCGGCGCGAACGGCCGCTCCCTCTGGGCGAGCTGGCTGATCGGGCTCGACCCGGACGATCCCCGTCCCGTCCTCCGGCACGCGATTGCGGCGCCGCGCGCGGGTGTGGTAGAATCCCGCCGCGAAAGAGCCCCACCATGAAACGCCCGATCCTCCGCCTGTCCATCGCCGTCTCGATGCTCGCGATCGCGGACTTCGCCGCCGGCGAAACCGACCTCGCCGAGCCGGACGCCCTCCTCGACTACATCGAGGCGACGGGCTCGCAGTACATCGACACCGGCGTCAACGCCGAGACCGGCCTCAAGGCCCGCATCGACTTTGCGTGGGCGACTGGTTTCTCCGAGCAAGACGACTGGTCGCTCCTCGACGCCACGATCGACAACACCGTCTCGGACAAGCGCACTCGCTTCCTCATGTGCCACCTGTACAAAGCGAAGCCGTACTTCGGCTACGGCGTCAAGCAGCGCAGGAACCCAGCTTTTTCGGTCCCGTTCGTCGGCGGGCAGCGCTGCGAGATCATCACCGACATGACCGACCCCGATTCGCTCGAGCTTTACCAGGACGGGGTGAAGACGTTCAGCGAAGAAGACCTGGAGACGTTCAAGACGAACGGCGTCGTTAATCTCCATCTGAATCTTTACGTGTTTGCCTGCAACTTGAGCGAATCCGCGAAATGGTTCGGCAAAGGCAAGCTCTACGAGCTGAAGATCTGGAAGAAGAACGACGAGTCCGGCGAACTCGACCTCGTCCGCCACTACCTTCCCTGCGCCAAGGGCGGCCGCGCCGGGCTCTACGACGAGGTGGAAGGCAAGATCTACTACTCCTTCGGCGGCGACAACTTCATCGCCGGCACGGCCACCAACGCGCCGAGTTTAACGGATCCCGAAGGCAACGAGATCAAAGATTCCGCCGTCCTCGACTGGATCGAGCACTACGGCGCGACGCAGGAGGACATCGACGCCCTCGGCACGAACGACCGGTTCGACGAGCTGTTCCTGCTCGACCTCGACCCTACCAAGAACTGCGAGGCCAAGCTGAAGATCACCTCGATCCGCATCGAGGACGGCGTCGTCTACCTCGGCGTCCGGCTGACGCGCACGGAGAACGACGTACCCGTCGGCACGCGCAAAATCAACGGCACCCTGAAGCTTCTCGGCCGCGCCGATCTGGCGACCGGCTCCTTCGAGCCCCTCCAGCCCGACGACTACGACTCGCACTTCGAGACCGGCAACGCCATCGGCATCGAGTACGAGCTCCCCGCCTCGGCTCCGCCCGCCTTCTTCGAGGCCGTCGTCGAGTAGCCGCCCCCTTCGCAACGCCATCCCGGCGGAACCGGTGGGGCGAGCCGTCCCG
>CAMNDA010000097.1 GCA_946534745.1 uncultured Verrucomicrobiota bacterium
TCCCGGCCCTCCGCGAGCGCCTCGCCCCCGCGGCCGCCTCCTCCGCCCTCCTCTCCGGGATCCTCGGCGGCCTCCTCCCGCTCCCCGAGCTCGCCGACGAGATCGACCGCACGCTCGCCGACGAGCCCCCCGCGACGCTCGCCGACGGCGGGGTCGTCCGGCGAGGATTCTCGCCCGAGCTCGACGCCCTCCGCGACGCCCAGACTGACGGCCGCGAATGGATCGCGCAGTACCAGGCCTCCGAGGCCGCGCGCACCGGCATCAAGAACCTCAAGGTCCGCTTCAACCGCGTCTTCGGCTACTTCATCGAGGTCACCGCCTCCCAGCTCGGCAACGTCCCCGACGACTACCAGCGCAAGCAGACGATCGCCGGCGGCGAGCGCTTCACCACGCCCGCCCTCAAGGAGCGAGAGCAGCTCATCGCCGGCGCCCAGGAAAAGGCCCTCGAGCTCGAGCAGCGCCTCTTCGAGGAGCTCCGCTCGCACGTCGTCGCGCGCACCGGCGAGATCCAGGGCGTCGCGGACGCCGTCGCGCGCCTCGACGTGCTGTGCGCCTTCGCCGACCGCGCCCTCGCGCTCGGCTACGCGCGCCCGGAGATCGACGAAAGCGACGCCATCGACATCCGCGGCGGCCGCCACCCGATCGTCGAGCAGCTGCCCGGCTCCGAGCGCTTCGTCCCGAACGACGCCCGCCTCGACCGCGCCTCGCGCCAGATCCTCGTCATCACCGGCCCGAACATGGCCGGCAAGTCCACCTACCTGCGCCAGGTCGCGCTCATCGTCGTGCTCGCGCAGGCCGGCAGCTTCGTCCCCGCCGATGCCGCCCGCATCGGGCTGGTGGACCGCGTCTTCACGCGCGTCGGCGCGGCCGACGACCTCGCGCGCGGCCGCTCGACGTTCCTCGTCGAGATGCAGGAGACGGCCAACATCCTCCACAACGCCACGCCGCGCTCGCTCATCGTCCTGGACGAGATCGGCCGCGGCACGTCGACCTTCGACGGCATCTCCATCGCGTGGGCCGTGGCGGAGTACCTGCACGACGAGCCCCGCGTCAAGGCGCGGACGCTCTTCGCGACGCACTACCACGAGCTCACGGACCTGGCGCTCTCCAAGCCGGGCGTGGCGAACTGCTCCGTGCTCGTGCGCGAGCGCGGCGACGGCATCGTGTTCCTGCGCCGCATCGTCGAGGGCCCGGCCGACCGCAGCTACGGCATCGCGGTGGCGAAGCTGGCGGGGATGCCGGAGCCGGTGCTCGCCCGCGCGCGGCAGATCCTCTCCAACCTCGAGGCCAACGAGCTCTCCGAGGCGACGGGCCAGCCGGCCCTCGCGGCCTCGACCCCGCGACCCCGCCGCGCCGCCCGCCCCGGCGACGACCGCCAGATGACTCTCTTCTAGCAAGACCACCACACCACCCACAAACCGGCACACCATGCACTACAAGCACTTCGACCTGCGCGCCTGCGCGGAGCGTTCGCTCAACTACCTGACCACCATGGTCGACCCCGCGAACGACAACCTGCCCTACTGGCTCATCCTCCCCAACAAGAAGCCGGCCGAGGCCGCGCACTGCCGCGTCGACGACGCGGAGCTCGTCGCCTCCTGGTACGAGGGGCTCGACGCGACGATGAAGATCCTCGGCGACGGCCGCGGCGCGGACGTGCTCGCCTCCTTCCGCCGCTACGTCCTCTCCGACTGGGGCCCCAAGGGCCTGCGCTACCACCGCAAGTTCCCCTGGACGCACACGATGCACTCCTCGTTCCACGAGATGGGCTACGTGCTCTCGGCCCTCAACCGCATGGTCCGCAACGACCCGGCCGACAAGGAGGCCGACAAGCGCGCCGCGGGGCTCGTCCGCGGCATGCGCTCGCTCGTCATCGAGCGCAAGGTCCGCACGTTCTGGTCCGGCGACTCCGAGGAGCCCGCGCCGATCTACGAGTTCCCGAACGACGTCTACCTCCTCGAGGGCGGCTTCGACCTCACGCGCCACACCGGCCGCGGCGAACAGTGCATCCGCAACGGCGTCATGCTCGAGGCGCTCGTCGACCGCTACTTCGTCGCGAAGGACGACGTCGCGCTCGACCTCGCCGTCGGCCTCGCCAACGGCGTCCTCGGCCCCGCCCGCTACTTCAACTACAAAAAGGAGTTCATGGGCCACGTCCACTCCGCCGTGTGGTTCGCGACCGGCCTCGCCAAGCTCGCCCGCGCCACCGGAAACAAGGACTACCTCGCCGCCGCGAAGGGCGTCTACGACTACGCCCGCTCGCTCTCGTCGTCCTTCGGCTGGGTCCCCGAATACGCCCAGTGGCACCCGATGGAGGAGGAGCACTGCGAGACGTGCTGCATCAAGGACATGATCTGCTGCGCCTGGCAGCTCATCCAGTCCGGCTTCCCGCAGTACTGGAACGACATCAACCTCTTCGCGCGCAACCAGCTCGTCGAGAACCAGGTCGACAGCGCGACCTACGTCGTTTGCGACAACTCCAAGCCCGACACGCCCGACGGCTCGATCACCTACCACGACATCGACAAGCGCATGATCGGCGGCTTCACCGGCGGCTCGCTTCCGAACAGCATCTCGCTGAGCAAGTTCCGCTCCATCGCCGGCTGCTGCGGCGGCACCGCCCCGCAGTCGATGCAGATCGTCTGGGAGAACGCCGTCACGAAGGAGAAGGGCGCATGGGTCGTGAACGTCCCGATGGACCGCGAGACCTCCGCCTGGAAGCTCGTCTCCGGCTATCCCGAAAAGGGCTGCATGGCGCTCACCCTCAAGCGCGGCGGCACCGCCGCGTTCCGCCGCTACGCGTGGATGGGCAAGGCCATCCGCGGCTTCGTGGACGGCAAGGAGGTGAAGCTCGAGGAGAAGAACGGCCTGCTCGTCTTCCCGAAGCTCAAGCCCGGCCAGACCGCCGAGCTTCGCCACGCGATCCGCACCGTCGTGAAGCCCGAGAAGGCCGCGGGCGTCGTCTACAAGGTCGCGTGGCGGGGTCCGGACGTCATCGACGTCCTCCCGCACGGCGAGCACCTGCGCCTCTTCCAGCGGGACCTCGAGAAGAAGCCCTACCTGCCGAAGCCCTCGGACGTCACCTCGGTGACCGCCTCCAACTTCGGCCCCACCCAGCAGAAGAAGTAAACCCCCTCCTGAAACCGTGGCGGGG
>CAMNDA010000098.1 GCA_946534745.1 uncultured Verrucomicrobiota bacterium
CCCCCGACCTCAACCACGTCCGGTTCTTCCTCCCGGAGGAGGGCTTCTCGCTCTCGTGCGACGAGATGGTCATCCCGAAGACCGCGCCGAACAAGGACCTGGCCTACAAGTTCATCGAGTTCATCCACCAGCCCGACGTCGCCGCGCAGAACATGCAGTACACCGTCTACTGGTGCCCGAACGCCCCCGCCAAGGAGATCCTCCGGGAGGAGGCGCCCGACATGGTCGCCAACGAGACGATCTTCCCCGCGCCCGAGACGCTCAAGCGCGGCGAGGTGATCGACGACCTGGGCGAGAACCTCGGCCTCTACACGAAGGTCTGGGACGAGGTCCTCGCGGCCGGCAAGTAGCCGCCGGACCGTCCCGCGCGCGATGGCGCTGCTCGACCAGATCGCCTCGCCCGCCGACCTGCGGGCGCTGCCCGCCGAACGCCTCCCGGAGCTCGCCGCCGAGCTCCGGGAGGAAATCGTCGCGACCGTCGCCGCGAACGGGGGCCACCTCGCCTCGAACCTCGGCGTCGTCGAGCTCACGATCGCCCTGCTGCGCGTCTTCGACCCGCCGGAGGACAAGGTCCTCTTCGACGTCTCGCACCAGTCCTACGCCTGGAAGCTCCTCACCGGCCGCCGCGACCGCTTCCGCTCGCTGCGCCGCACCGGCGGCCTCGCCGGCTTCCAGAAGCGCTCCGAGTCGCCGTGCGACGCCTTCGGCGCCGGCCACGCCGGCACCGCCGTCTCCGCCGCGCTCGGCCTCGCCGCCGCCCGCGACCGCCGCGGCGGCCGCGAGGCGGTCGTCGCCGTCGTGGGCGACGCCTCCGCCGCCTGCGGCGTCTCGCTCGAGGCGCTGAACAACGTCCGCGAGACGACCTCGCGCCTGCTCGTCGTCCTCAACGACAACGAGATGTCCATCGGCCGCCCCACCGGCGCCCTCTCCCGCGCCTTCGGCCGCATGCTCGCCTCGCCCGGCTACAACCGCTGGAAGGCCCGCATCGAGGAATACGGCGTGCGCCGCCTCCGCCTCGGCGGCCTGCGCGCCCACTACCACGCGCTCGAGAGCCGCCTCAAGTCGCTCTTCGTCCGCCGCGCCAACACCATCTTCGAGCAGCTCGGCCTGCGCTACGTCGGCCCCGTCGACGGCCACGACATCGCCCTGCTCGAGGGCGCCTTCCGCGCCCTGCGCGACTCGCCCGTCCCGGTCCTCCTGCACGTCCGCACCCGCAAGGGCCTCGGCTTCGCCCCCGCCGAGGCCGACCCCGAGGCGTGGCACTCCACCGGCCCCTTCGACCCCGCCACGGGCGCGCGAAAGCCCGTGCCCGAGGGCTCCGTCGCGTGGTCCGACGCCTTCGGCGCGGCGCTCTGCGAGGAGGCGGAGAAGAACGGGAACGTCTTCGCCCTCACCGCCGGGATGGCCTCCGGCACCGGCCTCTCCGAATACGCCCGCCGCTTCCCGCGCCGCTTCCGCGACGTCGGCATCTGCGAGGAGCACCAGATGACCACCGCCGCCGGAATGGCCGCCGGCGGCCTGCGCCCCGTCGTCGCCGTCTACTCCACCTTCCTCCAGCGCTCCGTCGACGGCGTCATCCACGACGCCGCGCTGCAGGGCCTGCCCGTCGTCCTCGCGCTCGACCGCGCGGGCGCCGTCCCGGGCGACGGCGCCACGCACCACGGCGTCTTCGACATCGCGCTGCTGCGGCCCGTCCCCGGCGTCGCCATCGCCCAGCCGCGCACGCCCGCCGACCTGCGCCGGCTCCTGCGCACCGCGCTCTCGCTCCCGTATCCCGTCGCCATCCGCTACCCGCGCGGCGCCGCGCCGGACGATACCGCCGCCGACCGCGGCGAGCTGCTGCCCGTCGGCCGCGCCGCCGAGCTTTCGCGCACCGGCCCCGCGCCGTCCGTCGCGATCTGGACGCTCGGCCCCGAGGACAAATGGGCCGCCGAGACTGCGGAACTGCTCAAGGCGAAGGGCGTCGACAGCGTCCGCGTCGACGCGCGCTGGGCCAAGCCCGTCGACGCGGAGCTCCTTCGCGCGCAGGCCGACGCCGGCGTGCGCGCGTTCCTGACCTTCGAGGACGGCGTCCGCACGGGCGGCTTCGGCGACGCCGTCCGCGAGGCGCTCGCCGACCATCCGGCGCGCCCGCGCGTCGTCGCGTTCGGCTGGCCGGACGCCTTCGTCCCGCACGCCACGAACCGCGCGGATCTCCTCGCGCGCTTCGCCCTCCGCCCCGAGGACGCCGCCTCCGCCGTCCTCGCCGCGCTCGGGTAGCGGTCAGACGCGCAGCGTCCCCTCGAAGGCGCGCTCGGCGCCGTCGAGGACGAGCGTCGCGGGCACGCCCGGCGGAACGGTCGCGGCGCCGGTCCAGCGGCCGTTCTCGAGCCGCAGGTCGAGCGTCACCTCGCCCTTCGGGTGCGGCACGGCGCAGCGGATCGCGGTGAGCGGCCCCGGCTGCGGTTCGATGCGCACCGCCGCGAAGCCGGGCGCGGCCGGGCGGATGCCCGCCACGGACGCCAGCGCGTGGTACATCGGGTGCGAGCCCCACGCGTGGCAGTCCGAGCGCGTCGGCTCCGGCTGCTCCAGCACGGTCTTCATCCCGAGCGGCTCGAGCGTGAACCACAGGTCGAAGCAGCGGTAGAGGTCGAGCGGGCGGTGCAGCGCGCGGAAGGCGTCGATGAGGTAGGAGCGGTAGTAGACGGTCGTGCGGTCGAGGTCCTCCGCCGTCGCGAGCGCCTCGCCGAACGCGGCCTCGCGCCCCTCCGGCACGAACCCGCCCATCGCGGCCATGCACTGCGTGTGCTCGATGAACTTCGTGTGCGCCGTATCCTCGGCGAAGAGGTTGCGCGTTTCGTCCCAGTAGGCCGCGACGACGGCCCTGCCGACGCGGTCGGCCTGGCGGCGGTCCCACGCGGCGATCTCCGGGTCGCCGACCCAGTCCTCGATCTCCGCCGCCATCCGCAGCGTCCAGGCGAGGTGCAGGTTGTTCACGGGGCTCGCGCAGCCGACGTCGCCGTTCGGCGCCATGCCGCCCCACCACGAGTAGTTCCAGTCGACGAAGTTCCACCCGAGCGGGTTGCGCGCGAGGCCGTCCTCGCCGATGTGCTCCGCCCACGCGTTCAGCACGGCGCGCACGCCGCCGAGGCGCTTGCGGACGAACGCCCGGTCGCCGCGCCAGAGCATGTAGTCGGCGACCATCTGCACGAAGTGCAGCGCATAGGGCGGGATGACCTGCGGCTCGTCGGCCGACTGGCGCGAGAGCGCGAGGCCCGCCTCGGCGCGCGTGCGGTCGAGGACCGCCATCGCCTTGCGCGGCAGGCGGTCGTCGCGCGTCGTCGCGTAGGTCGCGAGCATCTCGAGGCGCGAGTCGCCGCCGTACATGAGCTGCTCGTAGTAGGGGCAGTCGAAGTAGCTCTCGTGCGAGCACATCTGGAGCGTGCGCTCCATGATCTTGAGCGCGCCGCCCCAGCGCGCGTCGCTCGTCTCGAACCGGTAGGCCCAGTCGATCGGGTAGCCCGTCTCGCGCAGCGAGAGCGAGCGCACCGCGAGCGGCTCGTCCGCCGTGCGCACGAC
>CAMNDA010000099.1 GCA_946534745.1 uncultured Verrucomicrobiota bacterium
GGGGCGCTCGCGGCGGGGCTCTTCGCGCTCAACGCGCTCGAGCTCGCGTTCGTCGTCTCGAGCACCGCCTACCTCGCGCACCTCATCGGCATCGCCGCGGGCGCGGCGATCGGGCTTGCGCTGCGGAGAAGGGAGGCGCGCCGTGGATGAGTCGTCCGTCGCCGCGGCGGTCGCCGTCGCGATCTGGGGCTTCCTCGCGCCGCTCGCGCAGAAGGCCGCGGAGCCCCCGCCGGACCGTCCGGCGGCGGAGGCCGCGGCCGCCGCGGCGCCGGAGGCGGAAGAGCCCGACGAGGCCGACGGGGCGGTGCGCGAGATCGGCGAGGCGCTTCGCTTCGTGCGCGACCGCTACGTGGACGAGGTCCCGACGGACGAGCTCGCGGCGGGCGCGGTGGCGGGGCTCGCGGCGGCGCTCGACCCGTGGTGCGAGCGCCTCACGCCGAAGGACGTCTCGGAGATGGAGCGCGAGGACCGCGGGAGCTACACCGGCATCGGCGTCTCGGTCTCGGAGGGGCCGGGGGGCTTCGTGCTCGTGGACTGGCCGGAGCCCGGATCGCCCGCGTTCCGCGCGGGGATCCGGATGGACGACCGCATCGTCGCGGTGGACGGCGTCGAGACGGACGCGACGACCTTCGACGAGGCGGTCGACCGCATCGGCGGCGAGCCGGGGTCGGAGGTCGAGATCGCGTGGGAGCGCGCGGACGGCGGCGCCGCGACGGCGCGCGTCGTGCGCGCGGCGCTCTCGGTGCCGACCGTGCAGACGGTGCGGCGCATCGGGGGCGACGTCGGCTACCTCTTCCTCGCGGAGTTCGCCTCGCGCACGCCGCGCGAGCTGCGCCGCGCGGTGCGCTCGCTCCGCCCCGCCACGCTGCGCGGGCTCGTGATCGACCTGCGCGACGACCCCGGCGGCGACGTCGAGGCCGCGGTCGCGTGCGCGAGCCTCTTCCTGCCGCGGCGCGCGCTCGTCGCGCGGACGCGGGGGCGCGTTCCGGAGGAGGACGACCACAACTATCGCTCGGCCGGCGCCGAGGCGTGGCCGGGGCTGCGCGTGGCGCTGCTGGCGAACGGCGAGACGGCGAGCGCGGCGGAGATCTTCGCGGGCGCGCTGCGCGACCACGGGCGCGCGCCGATCTTCGGCTCGCGCACGTTCGGCAAAGGGCTCGTCCAGGGGTTCTTCGACCTGGAGGGGCCGTCGGGCCCCGCGACGCTCAAGCTCACGACCGCGCGCTGGTTCACGCCCTCCGGCGCGATGGTGCACGGCGCGGGGATCGAGCCGGACTTCCCCTTCGCGCAGACGGACGAGGAGGCCTTCGCGCTCGTCCGCGCGCGCATGCTCGCCGTGTGGCCGGAGCTGGCGGAGCCCTCCGTGCGCGACCGCATCCTCGCCGTCCCCGACCGCGCGCTGGGCGCCGCCCTATCCTGGATCCGCTCGGGCGAGCCGCCCCCCTCCGCGCGCCCCGAGGGCCCGCCCCGCCTTCCCGAAAACCCCCGTCCCCCCCACCGCAAATGACCGTCCTCGGCATCGAAACCTCCTGCGACGAAACCTCCGCCGCCGTCGTGCGCGACGGCCGCGAGGTGCTCTCCTGCGTCGTGCACACGCAGGAGCAGCACCGGCCCTTCGGCGGCGTCGTGCCGGAGATCGCCTCGCGCTGCCACGTGCGGCTGCTGCCGGGGATCGTCGCGCGCGCCGTCGAGGAGAGCGGCGTCGGCTGGGACGGCATCGACCTCGTCGCCGCCACGCGCGGCCCGGGGCTCGCCAGCTCCCTCCTCGTCGGGTGGTCCTTCGCCAAGGGCCTCGCGCTCTCGCTCGGCCGCCCGCTGCGCGCCATGAACCACATCGAGGCGCACCTGCACTCCGTCTTCCTCGACCCCGCCGCGCCGCCGCCGGACGAATGCCTCCCGCGCGTCGGCCTCGCCGTCTCGGGCGGACACACGAGCCTCTTCCGCCTCGACGCGCCGGACCGCATCGCCGCGCTCGGCCGCACCGTCGACGACGCCGCGGGCGAGGCGCTCGACAAGGCCGCGAAGCTGCTCGGGCTCGGCTATCCGGGCGGGCCGGTGGTGGACCGCCTCTCGCGCGGCCGCACGCCGCGGGAGGGGCTTTTCCCGGAAGGGCGCGTCCGCGAGGGGACGCTCACCGGCGGCCTCGACCCGGAGCTGTGCTGGAGCTTCAGCGGCCTCAAGACCGCGCTCCTGCGGCGCGTGCAGGAGGCGCCGCCGAAGAACGACGACGAGGTCGCGCAGCTCGCGTGCGACTACCAGGAGGCCGTCGTGGGCGCGCTCGTGCGGCGGTGCGACCTCGCGCTCGCGCGCACGCCCGGCGCCAAGTGCCTCGCCGTGGGCGGCGGCGTCTCCCTCAACTCGCGCCTGCGCGCGGCGCTCGCGGAGCTCTGCGCCGCGCGCGGCGTGCGGCTGCTGCTCGCGCTCCCGAGGCACTGCGGCGACAACGCCGCGATGGTCGCGGGCCTGGCGGGCATGGGGCGCGGCATTCCCTCCCCCGAGGCCTTCGACCTCGACATCGCGCCCTCCTGGCCCGTCGCGTAGCGCCCTGGCGCGCCCGCCGTGGCTTAGGACGGAGGAAGGCGCGAGCGGGTGATCGCGGGGTGGCGGAGGAGGTCCGGGACGTCGGGCATGCCGAGGACGGTCGCCGCGGGGCCGACGGGAAGCGAGGTGCGGATCGCCTCGTAGACGTAGGCCTTGCCCTCGGCGACGGCGTCCGGCAGGGAGCGCCCGAGCGCGAGCGAGGCGGCGATCGCCGCGGAGAGCGAGCAGCCCGTCCCGTGGGTCGAGGCGGGGTTCGCGACGACGGGCGAGGAGTAGACGAAGGCGCCCTCGTCGCAGACGAGCAGGTCCTCGGCCGTCGAGTCCGCGGCGTGGCCGCCCTTCACGAGCACGGCGCAGCCGGCCGCGGCGCGGATGCGGCGCGCTGCCTCGGCCATGTCCGCGCGGGAGCGGATCGCCAGGCCCGCGAGGACTTCGGCCTCGGGGAGGTTGGGCGTCGCGAGCGCGGCGACGGGGAGCATGCGCGCGCGCATCGCGTCGATCGCGTCGTCGCGCAGGAGCTTCGAGCCGCTCGTCGCGACCATCACGGGGTCGACGACGACCGGCGCGCCGCGCCAGGCGGCGAGCTTCGCGGCGACGGCCTCGATCACCTCGCGCGTGGCGAGCATGCCGGTCTTGGCGGCGCCGATCGCGTAGGCGGGCAGGACCGCGTCGAGCTGCGCGGCGACGAAGTCCGCGTCCGGCACGTGGACGGCCGAGACGCCGGACGGGTTCTGCGCGGTGAGCGCGGCGAGGACGGTGCAGGCGTGCAGCCCGAACGTGTGGAACGCGCGGACGTCGGCCTGGATGCCGGCGTTGCCGCCGCTGTCGCTTCCCGCGACGGTGAGGGCGGCGGCCTGCCGCCCGTCGACGATCTTCATCTCCATTCCGATTCCCTCCTTCACCCCACGTAGGTCCGGCGCACGCGCGAGCCGATCGCGCAGAGCACCTCGTAGGCGTGCGTGCCCTTGAGCGTCGCCCACTCGTCGATGCCGATCTCTCGCGCGCCCTGGCGGCCGAGGCAGACGCACTCGTCGCCGACGCGCGCGTCGGGGACCTGCTCGAGCGAGACGGTCGTGAAGTCCATGCAGATGCGCCCGATCACCGGGCAGGGCACGCCGCGGACGAGGATCGAGCCGCGGTTGGAGAGTGCGAGCGGGAGGCCGTCGGCATACCCGGCGGCGACGGTCCCGACGAGCGTCTCGCGCGGCAGCGCGTAGGTGCGGCCGTAGCCGAGCGTCGCGCCGGCCGGGACGCGCCGCACCTGCGCGAGTCGCGCCTTGAGCGTGAAGACGGGGCGCAGGCGCAGGCGGCGGTTGCCGAGCGGGTCGAAGGAGCCGTGCAGGTTGATGCCGGCGCGCACGTGCGTGAACGGCGCGCGGCACGCGGCGGGGACGTTGTTGATGCCGTCGGAGTTGGCGAGGTGGAGGGCGGGGAAGCGGATGCCCGCGGCGGCGAGGCGGCGCGCGAGCGCCTTTACGGCGCGGACCTGCGCGGCCGTGGCGGGGTCGCCCGGGAGGTTGGCGGTGGGGAAGTGGGAGTAGAGCCCCTCCAGCTCGATGCCGGGGAGCGCGGCGAAGCGCGGGATCAGCGCCTCCGCCTCGTCGAGCCGGACGCCCACGCGCGACATGCCGGTGTCGAGCGCGACGTGGCAGCGCGCGCGGCGGCGCAGGCGGACGGCCGCGGCGGAGACGGCGGCGGCCTCCGCGGGATCGGAGAGCGGGATGCGGATCCCGGC
>CAMNDA010000100.1 GCA_946534745.1 uncultured Verrucomicrobiota bacterium
GCGGCGTTGAGGGCGATGTTGCGGTTCGCCTCGGCGGCGTTCTGGAAGCCCTCGTTGGCGCTCACCCACTGGTCGCGGATGGCCTGCTGGCGGTTGAGCGCGTTCTGCTGGAGCTCGTCGAGCGCGGAGGAGGCGTTGGAGACCTGGCTCTTGGTGAGGACGACGGACCCGGCGCGGCCCATGATGGAGACCTGGTTCATGCCGACCTCGACGAGGTCGACCTGGTGCGCGCGCGGGTTGACGTAGTAGAGGCCGGGCTGCAGCGCCTGCTCGCGGACGCCCTTCTGCCCGGGCCCGGCGAACGAGCCCTCGGGCGCGGGCTCGCCGGCGAGCGAGGTCACGACGCCGACGTAGCCGATCGGGATGCTCACGGCGGAGAGGACCGCGATGTCGTAGCCCTCGGGGTTGAGGCGGTAGGTTCCGGGCCCGAGCACGCGGCGCCAGACGCCCTTGCTCAGGTCGTCGGGCGCGAGGATGTCGCCGGGCGGCAGCTCCTTGCCGACCTTGGAGGTCACAACGCCGACGCTGCCGAGCGGAATCGTCGTGGCGGGCACGACCTTCCACTCGTTGTTCACCGGGTCGAGGAAGTGCCGGCCCTCTCCGAGCACCTCGCGCAGGACGCCCTTCTCGCCCTTCTCGGCGAGGATCTGTCCGGGCGGGAGCGGGCGGCCGGTCTTCGCGGTCACGACGGCCATGCAGCCCTCGGGCACGTAGACGCGGCAGAAGATCCAGAGGAACGCGCCGATCGCGGCGGCGAGGACGGCGAGGCCAATCAGGATGCCCCCGAAGGAGAAGAGCCTCGGGGCGCGGGCGGTAGCGGTGGTTGCGGTAGCCATTTTCGTTTCCTCCCTTCCCTACTTCGACGAGTCGGAGCCGTCCGACCGTTCTGCCGCGCGACCGCGCGACCGTGCGACCGTTTGACCGTCGGACCCTCCGACCTCCTTGAACGGCAGCCCGAACGGCGCGTCGGGGCGGTCGGAGGTGAGGACCGCCTCGAGGTTCGGGGCGATCTTCCCGTAGAGCCGGGCGCGGACGTAGTCCGCCTCGTCGCGGTAGACGGCGACCTCCTGCCGCAGGACGTCGGCGCGCGCGGTCGTGCGCTTCTCGACGACGGCGCGCTCGGCCTCGGCGCGCGCGAGCTGCGAGGCGGCGTCCGCCTCCGCGGCCTGGAGCGCGGCCTTGGCGACGTCGAGCGCGGCCTCCGCGGCGATCGTCTCCTCGGCCTGCTTCTGCGCCGCGGCGATCGTCTGCTGGATGCGCTCCGTCTCGGCGGCGACGACGGCGCTGTTGCGGTCGGCGAGCGCCTTCTGGCGCCCGAGCTCGGCCTGGGAGCGGGCCTGCACGATCTGCTGGTCGATCTTGAGCCCCTCCTGCACCGCGAGCTCGCGGTCGCGGATGATGCCCGCGATCTGCTGCGGCGCGAAGATGTCGCGGATGAGGACCGAGTTGAGCGAGATGCCCCACGGCTCGCAGATCGAGCGCAGGTAGGCCTCGAGGGAGTTCTGGAACGCCTGGCGCGACTCGCCGACGATGAACTCCGTCGCGCTCTTCTTGCTGCCCTCGAGGCGCGAGAAGCCGCGCGCCGACGGGAGGATGATCTTCTGCAGGATGTCGTCCATGTCGCCGACCTCCTGCGTGAGAAGCGCCGCGTGGTCCGGGTCGATGTTGAACTCGAGCGTGCCCTCCGCCTGGACCGTGAAGCCGTCGAGCGTGAGGAACGAGATCGCGTCGGCGCCGCTGAGCTCGAAGCGCTGGCTCTGGATGTTCACGATCGAGACGGCGTAGAGGAACGGGTTGAGGCGGTGCGTGCCCTCCTTGAGCACGCCCGCCAGCACGCCCTTGCTGCCGGGCTTCACGAGGAAGCCCTCCGCCTCCGTCTCGGGCGGGTCGCCGCCGAGGATGTCCGCGCCACAGAGCGAGGTCACGACGCCGACGTGCCCCGGCTTGATCGTGATGTCGTCGTAGAGGCGCACCTCGTAGGCGTAGGGGTTGATGCGGTGCTTGCCGGTGCCGAGGACCTCGCGGACGATGCCGCGGTGCCTCTCGTCCGGCGCGATGATGCCGCCCTCGGGGAGGTCCTCGCCGAACTTGCGCACGAGGACGCCGAACTTGCCGGCGGGGACGTCCACCGCCTTCACGACGCGCCAGTGCCACGTCCAGGGGTTGCGGAAGTGGCGGCCCTCGGCGAGGACGTCGAGCTGGATGCCCTTGTAGCCGGGGCCGGGCGCGAGGATCTCGCCCTGCGGCAGGTCCCTGCCGGTCTTGCGCATGAGGACGGCGACCGTGCCGTTCTCGGGCTCGATGCGCCAGCCGTACCAGATCCACGCGCAGAGCGCGAGGACGGCGGCGACGGCAAGGACGGCCCCTCCGCCGGAGGCGAGGGCGCGCCGGTGGCGGATGTGGGGAAGCATGGGAGGCGTCGTTCGCATGGAGGAACTCCTTTTCGTCGGGTGTCGCGGACGGTTCCCATCCTACCAGAACGCCCGGCGCGCGTCCACCGCGTTGCGGCGCGCGGGGGCGCGTGCTAGAATCCGCGATCCATGAGAAAGCACCTTCTTCCGCCGGACCGCAACTGGTACCGCGCGAACTTCCACTGCCACTCCCACCTCTCCGACGGCTACTGGCCGCCCGCGCGCCTGCGCGACGAGTACAAGAAGGCCGGCTACCAGATCCTCGCCATCACCGACCACAACGTCCTCGTCGACCACTCGGACCTGAACGACCCGGACTTCCTCACGCTCACCTCCGTCGAATACGACATCACGGACTGGGACTCGCGCCTGCCCGTCGCCCGGCCGGACGCCAACGTCTGGAACTACCGCTTCCACGACACGTTCCACCTCAACCTCTTCTCCAAGGTCCCGAATCCCGCCGGCCCGCCCGCACGCGACACGATCTGGGGCGTCCAGCACGACTGCTTCGAGGGCACCGAGGAGGAGAAGGCGCGGAAGAAGCCCTTCTCCCTGGACGCCGTGAACGAAGTGGTCGCGAAGGCGAACGAGGCCGGCTTCCTCGTGCAGTACAACCACCCGAACTGGTCGCGCAACGTCCGCTCCGACTGGCTCGGGCTGAAGGGGATCTGGTCGCTCGAGATCCTCAACTACGCCACTGAGTGCCTCACCGGCGGCGAATACTGCCCCTACGTCTACGACGACCTGCTCAACCACGTCTCGCCCCGCATCTTCTGCACGATGGGCGACGATAACCACAACCGCGACGGCACCACGCTGCAGTCCTTCGGCGGCTCGACGATCGTCGGCGCCGAGTCGCTCGACTACGCGTCCGTGATCCGCGCGCTGGAGCGCGGCGAGTTCTACTGCTCCTCCGGCAGGACCGACCCGCCGCGCATCCTCGCGCTCTACGTCGAGAGCGGCGTCGTCCACGTCGACTGCACGCCCGCCTCGTTCGTCTTCTTCGTGGGCGACGGCCGCCGCTACGCGAACAAACGCGGCGAGGGCGTGACGCACGCCGAGTTTCCGCTCGGGAGGGACGACGGGTGGTTCCGCGTCGCCGTCCGCGACGACCGCGGCAACACCGCCCACACGCACGCCTACCTCGTCGACGAGTGCCGCTAGCGCCGCCCCCGGCGTTGTGGTATGCTTCGTCCCCGTGGAACGCATCGGCATCTTCGGCGGGAGCTTCGACCCCGTGCACGCCGGGCATCTGGCGCTCGCGCGCCGGGCGCTCGAGGCCGTGCCGCTGGACCGCGTGCTCTTCGCCCCGGCCGCCGACTCGCCCTTCAAGGTCGGGCGGATGAACGCCCCCGCGGAGGACCGCCTCGCGATGCTGGAGCTCGCGATCGCCGGCGAGCCGCGCTTCGGGATCTGCCGCGCCGACCTCGACCGCGGCGGCGTCTCCTACACCGTGGACCTCGTCGCCGACGTCCGCGCGGCGCATCCGGACGCGGAGCTCTTCTTCCTCCTCGGCGCGGACTCCCTCGCCGGCCTGCACCGCTGGCG
>CAMNDA010000101.1 GCA_946534745.1 uncultured Verrucomicrobiota bacterium
CCGCGCCGCGCGCGGCGAGCCACTGCATCGCGAGCGCGCCGGCGAAGCAGAGCGGCGCGGTGACGCGCGCCGAGAAGTGCCCGCCGCCGCGCGGGTCGTTCGCGCCGGCGTAGCGGATGCGGCCCGCGAGGTCGCCGTGGCCCGGCCGCGGCGTGCGCGCCAGCGCGGCGTAGTCCGAGGAGCGCGTGTCCGCGTTGCGGATCAGCGCCGCGAGGGGCGTGCCCGTCGTGCGCCCCTCGAAGACGCCGGAGAGGATCTCGGGCTCGTCCGGCTCCCTGCGCGCCGTGCTCCACGGGCCGGCCTGGCCGGGCGCGCGGCGCGCCAGGTGGCGGCGCACGGCGTCGAGGTCCACGGGCAGGCCGGGCGGCGGCGCGTCGAGGACGCATCCGACGGCCGGACCATGGGACTCGCCGAAGAGGGACAGGCGGAGGGTCGTTCCGTAGGAGGAGGTCATGGCGCGGATTCTAGCAGACCCCGTTGCGCGGGGCAACCGCTTGACACGCGCGCGCGCACTTTGCTACATTCGGACCCCGAAGAGGCTCCCCGGGCTTCTCCGCGGGTCCTCTTGGCTCTGATTCCAGACAATCACTCGGTTGACGCAAGGAGATTCCCATGAATCGCCCCCTCATCGTCCTCTTCGCCGCCCTCGCGCTCGGCGCGGCGCCCGTCGTCCGCGCGGCGGACCCGGACGTCACCGGCCTCGTGCCGACGATCTGGTGGGACTTCGAGACGCAGCCCGACGCCGGCGGCCTGGCGAACGCGAACAAGGGTTCGGCC
This sequence comes from uncultured Verrucomicrobiota bacterium, assembly GCA_946534745.1. Taxonomy (GTDB): domain Bacteria; phylum Verrucomicrobiota; class Kiritimatiellia; order RFP12; family UBA3636; genus UBA3636. Next base: position 778 of record CAMNDA010000101.1, read on the forward strand.
GGGACCTCGTTCTCGCACGAGGGGACCAAGACGTACAAGCAGGGCGTCGGTTCGGACGGCTGGGCCCTCGACACGTCCAGGTTCACGCCATATTCGGGCGCCGGCTCGTTCTCCACGGCCGGAAACGCCTTCACCGTCTCCCTCGTGATGACGCTCGGCTCGAAGGAGAACGGCATCACGCTGAACGTCCGCACGACCGCCGGCGACGTGATCGTCCGCCGCGGCTCGACCGAGGGCTCGCTCGTGGTCGGCTGGGGCTCGCAGCAGGCGGCTTCGTCCCATACGCTCACCACGACCTTCCCGGACGGCGACGCCGCCTGGCACCTCGTCTCCGTCGTCGGCTCGCCGGAGGGCACGGCGCTCTACGTGGACGGCGAGCTCGCCGACTCCTCGGCGGACTTCACGCCGTGGAGCGCGTCGGGCAAGGCGACCCAGATGCAGTTCGGCGGCCATCTCAACGTAGGCGCAGCAAGCGGAGAGGCGAAGAACGGCGGTCTCATCGACGACCTGCGCATCCACGACGCGGCGCTCACGCCCGCGCAAATCAAGGCGATTGCACAGGAATACAGGCTCGTCCCGATGACGGACGCGCTGAAGGTCTCGGGGTCTCCGGGCAATCTCGGAACCGTCGTTCCCCGCTACGGCATCACGAACGGGCTGGCGCAGGGGGCCGTCGTCGCCTGCTCGGCGACCGGCTCCGAGACGGAGGAGACGAAGCTCGTCCCCGTCGGCCACGCCCTCTACTCCATCGCGGCGGACGGCACCGAGACGCTCGCGGAGGAAAGCGCGGCGACGTCCTTCACCTACACCCATGGGACGGAGGGCGCGCGCCTCGTCTGGCGCTGGGCGTATTCGAACTTCGTGGACGTGGCCGCCGGCGAGGGCGGGACCGTGTCGGCCGGCGGCTGGGTCGAGTTCGGCGGCTCCTTTTCGGCGACGGCGACCCCCGCCGCCGGATACCGGTTTCACCACTGGGAGGGCGACGTGCCCTGGAGCGACCGCTCGTCGCCCACGATCGTCCTTTCGTCCGTCTCGGAGCCCGCCTCCCTCGCGGCGGTGTTCACCCTCGGGGCCCTCGACGCCACGCCGTTCGCGAAGCACATCCCCGTCGTCGTCTCGGGCTACGCGGGCCAATCGGCGCTGGAGTGCTTCCCCGTCCTCGTGAGGCTCGCCGCCGGCGCGCCGAAGGGCTTCTCCTACGCGGACTGCGCCGAAGGCGGCGCGGACCTGCGCTTCGCGGACGCGGAGGGCAACCTGGTCCCGCACGAGATCGAGTCCTGGGATCCGTCCGGCGACTCCTTCATCTGGGTGCAGGTGCCGATGCTTTCCGGCACGACAACCTCGCTCTCGCTCTACTACGGCGCCGGCAACGCCGCGCTCCCCGCCGTCGATCCGGCGGACGTCTGGGCTCGCTATGCGGTGGTGGTCCACGGCGGGAGCGGCATCTCCGATTCCTCTCCGAGCGCCCTCGCCGTCGCGAACGGCGGCGGCGTGGCGGCGACGGCAGACTCCGGCGTCGTCGCCGGAGGCCTCCACAAGGCCGCGAGGAACTCGAAGGGCGTCAATATCCCCAATCCCGTCACGAACGGCAAGTTGTCGAACACGGAAAAGTTCACGCTCACGACGTGGTACAAGTCGGTCGCCACCGGGACGTCCTGCATGAGCGCGAGCAAGGGCAACTGGAACGGCACCGGATTTCTGCTTCTCTGCGAAGACGGCTCCTACATGTCCGTCGCCGTCGGCGGGCACCAGGGCGCGAGCGGGAAGGGCGCGCTCGTAAAGGACCAGTGGGCGCACGTCGCCTTCTCCTACGACACGTCGGGAGAGGCCGGCTCGCTCCGGACCTACTTCGACGGCGAAAACATCTACTCGAAAGACGATGCGCGGGCGCCGACGGATGGCGGCGCAGCGTACTGGACGGTCGGATCCTACGCCGACACGGCCTCGGGAGACTCCTTCGTCGGCGACATGGACGAGATCCGCCTCTTCGACGGCATCGCCTCCGCCGACTGGATCCGCGCGGAGCACGACTCGATGGCGGCCCCGACGAACTTCGCGGCGCTCGGCCCGGTCGCGGCGGCGGACGCGGACAAGCCCCAGCTCGGCGGCGCCTCGGCGTCCGACGCGAACGGAACGGCGACGTTCTCCGTCGCGCTCGCCGTGCCCGGCTTCGGCGGCGCGGTCCCGACGTCCGTTTCGGTCTTCTACGGGACGGACGGCGAGAACTGGACGGAGCTTTCCCTCGGCTCGACGAACGAGGCCGCGACGCTGGCCGGCTCGGCATCCGGCTTCGCGGGGAACGTCCGCGTCCTCTGGTACGCGACCGCCACGGCGACGCAGAATGGCGCGACCAAGTCCATGACGACCCCGCTTCGCTCGTTCGTCACGAAGGCGCTCGACCCGGCGGGCAACTACAAGTCCTTCACGGCGACCGTCGACTGGGATGGCGAGCCCGCGGAGGACATCCCGGTCCTGCTCCGCCTGTCCGAGGCCGCGATCCTCGGCTTCGCCTACGCCGACGTCACGGCGTCCGGTCTCGAGATCCTCGACGCGACCGGGCACCTGCTCCCCCACGAGATCGACACGTGGAACACGAACGGCGAGTCGGTCGTCTGGGTGCGCCTGCCCGACTACCGCGACGGCGCGACGCTCTCGGTCCGCTACGGGACGGCGTTCTCGAACGAGCCGATCGCGCCGAACTTCTGGAGCGACTGCCTCGGCGTCTGGCACATGAACGAAGCCTCCCCCGCCGACGCCTCCCTCTCCGGCAACGATGGAACGGCCGTCGGCGCGCCCGCGGTCGCCGCCGGCGCGATCGGGCCCGCCCTCTCGCTCCCGGCCTCGGGCAACTGCGTGACGTGCGGCACGGCGCTGCCCAACTCGAAGCTCGCGTCCGGATTCACGGTCGAAGGATGGGCGAACCCCGCCACCGTGTCCGGAACGCATGCGCTGTTCGCGAAGAAGCAGTTCATTTCCGTCCGCCTCGAGGGCACCAAGGTGATGGTGACGACACCCAACGTCAAGGACCATGAAGCCTTTTCCGTCGGGGTGACCGCGGGAACATGGTTCCACTGGGCGATGACGTTCGTGCCCGGGAGCGACGGATTGCGGTTCTACGTGAACGGAACGCCCGTCAACACGCAGCGCGGATATGGCTTCAAGGACGCGGCGAGCGCCACGGAGATGTGGCTCGGACAAAACGAATGGGGCGGGCAGGAGTTCCGCGGCCTTCTCGACGAGATGCGCCTGCGCGCCGGCATCCGTTCCGCCGACTGGCTCGCCGCGGAATACCACGCGATGGCGGACGGCTCGCTCTCCCTCTCCGCCGTCGCCTCGTCCGATACGACCGCGCCCGTCCTCGGGGAGCCGTCCGTCGCGCGCAACGCCGACGGCTCGTTCACGGTCTCGGTCGAGGTCTCGGAGAATCTCCCCGATTCGATCTTCTGCACGCTCGGCGGGACCGACTACGCGATGACGACCGCGGACGCCGCGCTGCCCGCGACGTATTCCGCCACGCCCGCCGGCCTCCCCGCCGGGACGTACACGGCGAGCGTCCGGGCGTCGTCCGCGGGCGGCACGACCGTCTCCGCGGCCTGCCCGGCCGTGTTCCACGCCGGCGCGCTGGCCGTGGAGAAGATCTCCGACGCCGACGAGGGCACGCTGACGCCCGGCGTCTTCCGCATCTCTCGCGCGGACGCCGACCCGGCGGGCCTTCCGGCGCTCGCGTTCGACGTCGCGTTCTCGGGCGACGGCCTCGCCGCCGTCGTCGCGCCCGGGATCGCGACCGCCACGATCCCCGCCGGCGAATCGTCCGTCGACATCGCGATCACGCCCGTGTTCGCGCCGGACATCGGGACGGACGCGACCGTCGCGCTCGCCGTCTCGGGCGCGTACGTCGGGCAGCCGTCGGGCGCGGCGATGGCCGTCTTGAGCGCGTCCTACGACCCCGCCGTCCGCTACGTCGCCACGACCGGCGACGACGCGAACCACGGCGGGACGCCCGAGCTGCCGAAGAAGACCATCGGCGCGGCCGTCGACTCGCTCGCGAACGTCGCGCGATCGGAGCCGTGCACCGTCCATGTCGCGCCGGGGCTCTACCCGATCTCGTCGCCGATCGCCGTCACGAACGCGATCCGCGTCCTCGGCGACGATCCCGATCCGTCGCGCGTCGTCGTGTCGAACGCGGTGGACGCGGGCTGGAACAATCAGAACCAGCGCGTCTTCAGCCTGGGGCATCCGGACGCTCTCGTCGCCAACCTGACGATGCAGAAGGGCTGGTACTACTACGGCGCGAGCGGAGGGAACCTCTTCATCGGATCGGCCGGCGGCATGGTCTCCAACTGCGTCGTCGAGGCGGGCTCGGCGACGGCCAACGCCGCCGCCGGCGGCGCATGGCTCGACGGCGGGATCGTCACCCACGCGGTCTTCCGCCGGAACACGTGCGGCTCGGGATCCGCAAGCTGGAGCGGCGTCCGGGCCGGGGTCCTCCATCTCCAGGGCTCCGCCCGGGCGGAGAACTGCCTGCTCGCGGACAATTCGCAGAGCAAGAACGTCGCGCTCGTCGTGCTCGGCGGCAACTCCGTCATGCGGAACTGCTCGATCGTGGACTCGGGCCTCTCGCTGACGAACTCCGAATGCAAGGCCTGGTCCGCGCTCCAGATCGCCTCCGGCGCGACGGCGCTGAACGTCGTGGTCGCGGGCGTCACGAACACGGTCGACGGCGCGCCGTGCCCGCCGACGGGAACCGTCGCGAACTTCCTCTCCGGCGCGTTCGACGGCGACGCGTCCGCCCTGCCCGAGGGGACGGTCTCGGGCACGATCGACGAGTTCTTCCCGCACCATGCGGAAAGCGCCGACCCCGACGTCCGGTACCGGCCGACGCCCGGCAGCCCGCTCTACGACGCGGGCGGGGCCTACGCGCCGCTGGCTGCGTTCGACCTCTCCGGCCGGCAGCCGCGCCTCGTCGGCGCCGCCGTCGACATCGGCTGCTACGAGGACGCGTACCTCCGAATCGAAGCGACGGGCGAGCCGACGGTCGGCCTCGAGTCGTTCGCGACGGACTTCGCCGTGGGGGCGGGCGTTCCCGCGGCCGTCTCGATCGTCTGGAGCGCGGACGCCTCGTTCGCGGACGCCGCGACGAACACGGTCGCGGAGGGCGTCACGAACGGCGTCCACGAGGCGTCGATCGGCGGCCTCGAGCCGGACACGCTCTACTGGTGGAAGCTCGTGGCGGACAACGGCGTCCAGGCGATCGAGACCGCGCCGGCGTCGTTCCGGACGCTCGGCGCGCCGACGTTCGGCGAGGTGGGGGAAACCGTCTCCGGCGCGACCGTCCGGTTCTCGGTCGGGCTGGCGTCCATCGCGCGCGACGAGCTCGGAAACGGGATCCGGACGTACGTCACGGTGTACTGCACGACGAACGGCACGGACTGGATCGAGCGGTCGCTCGGCTCCGCGACCCGCGCGCCGCGCACGCTCGTCGCCTCCGCGACGCTCCCCAACGGGGTCTGGACGTGGTACGCCCGCGCCTCCGCCGAGTCCGGCGGGCGGACGTTCGCGGCGGAGAGCGGGACCCGGACGTTCCGCGTCTTCCACAACGAGACGCCCCCGGCCGGCTTCCACCGCCTCGACGCGACGATCGCCTACGCGGGCGAGCCCGCCGAGGACGTGCCCGTGCTGCTGCGCCTCTCCGAGTCGATCGAGGGCTTCCGCTACGCGGACGTCGCCAACGACGGCAGGGACTTCCTCTTCTCGGACCAGGACGGCAACCTGCTCCCCTTCGAGATCGACGTCTGGGACCCCGCCGGCGAGTCGCTCGTCTGGGTCCGCGTGCCCGTCTTCGCCGACGGCACCGTCGTCCACCTCGACTACGGCGCCTCGGAGACCGACGGCACCGCGGACGCCGCGGACGTCTGGCGCCGCTACGTCGGCGTCTGGCACCTGGGCGAGACCAACGCCGCGAGCGCCTACGGCTC
>CAMNDA010000102.1 GCA_946534745.1 uncultured Verrucomicrobiota bacterium
CCCGCCGGATCGGCGGCGCGCGCGGCGAGTTCGGCGCAGAAGGACTTCAGTAGCGAATCGGGGATGCCGGCGAAGAAGTCGACGCCGAGACGACGGCAGTCTTCGAGAAACGAGGAAGGATCGACCATGGCATCAAACGAGGGTGACGATGTCGCGGATCGGCATGCAGAGCGCGTCCGCCTCGAGGGCGCGGCCGTGCTCGAGGATGGCGCGGGCCGTCTTGTCCATCGCGGGATACGCGCTGCGGAGCATGTGGTTGGCGTAGATGACCATCTTGATGCCATGGGCCGCGAGATCGTCCTCGGAGACCTGCGGGTAGGTGCTCGGGACGGCGACGAGGGGAACGGCGGGATGGACCTCGCGGAAGCGGGAGGCGAAGGCGAAGATCTCGTCGGGAGAAGAGCTCTTGCTGTGGATCAGGATCGCGTCGGCGCCGGCCGCGACGTAGGCGGCGCAGCGCGCGAGGGCGTCCTCGACGCCGGCGCCCGTGATGAGGCTCTCGCAGCGTGCGACGATCATGAAGTCGTCGGTGATCTGGGCGTGCTTGCCGGCGGAGATCTTCGCGCAGTGGTCCTCGACCGGCGCCTGGCGCTGGACGTTCCCCTCGGGGAGGAGGGAGTTCTGCTTGCGGCCGACCTTGTCCTCGATGACGACCGCCGAGACGCCGAGGCGCTCGAGCGAGCGGACGGTGAAGACGAAGTTCTCCGCGAGGCCGCCGCTGTCGCCGTCGTAGACGATCGGCTTGGTGGTGACCTCGAGGATCTCGTTCACGGTCTGGAGGCGGGACGTCACGTCGACGCACTCCGTGTCCGGCTTCCCCTTCGAAGTGGAATCGGTGAGGGAGCTGAGCCAGATTGCGTCGAACTCGCGCTTCTGGTTGTCGCGGACGGCCGAGGCGTGCTCGGCGATAAGCGCGGAGAGCCCGGAGTGGGCCTCGAGGACGCGCGTCATCGACTTGGCGCCGAGGAGGCGGCGGAGGCGGGAGCGGCGCACGTCGGGCGTCACGCCGATTTCGCGGATCGCCTTGTTGAGCTGTGTCGAGGAGATGCCCTCCGTGTAGGTCGGTTCGACGAGCTTGCCGCCCCACTGGGCGAGCGTCTCGATCACGCGGCGGCGCGTCTCCTGCTGGACGCCGGTCTTCCAGTCGTCGCCGTGGACGACGAAGTCGGGCCTGAGCTCGAGAAGGTTGGGAACATAGTCGAGGGTCGTCTGCGGGACGACGCGGGCGACGCCCTTGAGCTGGGCGACCACGGCGCTGCGCTGCGCCCAGTTCATGTAGGGCAGGCGCTTGTAGCTCGCGATGGCCTCGTCCGTGAGGACGCCGACGGTGACCTCGCCGAGCTCGGCGGCGGTCCTGATGATGTTGAGGTGGCCCGGATGCACCAGGTCGGCGCTCATGGCGACGTAGACGGTTTTCATGGGGAAGGGGGCGTTATGCGCGGTTGATTCTAGCAAAGCGGCGGGATCGGGGCAACTTCTTAATGGCCTTCATAACGAAACTTTCGACGAAAGTCTCGTTATGGCAGAATCGGCCGCATCTTCATACGCCATGCCGCCGCCTTTCGGCACGGCATGGACGGCCATGTCTCCGGGCAAGGCGAGGGCGATTCGCGCGGCACGGCGATTGAGCTCCAGCAACTTGACGCGCGAAGATGGAGTCGATGGCGAGCCCATCGCCGCGATGATCTGGCGTCGTCCGAAAACGAGAACGGCGCCGTGGTCGGTCACTTCCACATTTCCTCGTCAAAGGCTGGTTGCGCCGCAACGGCGCGGCGCGGGCTGGTGCCGGTCCACGCCGCGTTCTCGCGGGAACCCCGGCTGATGAAAGCCGGCCGGGCGACAGTGCGGTCGAACGGGTCGGGATTCGCGGTCTGTCGAAGCCTGTTCGTTAGTATGCCTGTCGAAGGAACCAGAGGAATTGACTCTTGTTGATACAAGAACTGCCTCCGCTCGGGTTTTCGATGTTGAAATGCGTGATCGTCGCTGGAATAACATCAATGGTACAGCGTCGTTTCTCACGCCAAATCCAGTACCCCGTCATCCTTTCGAGGATGAAACTAGGCTGACGCGCTTGGTAGGCGTCAGAAAGATCAATTGGCATTGTTTCATCAACCCGACGGAGAATGTCTATGCATTTCAAAATGAATTCGGCATAGCGTTTGAAGTTGTTCCGATGCATTACGAACATGTTACAGATGTAAAGGAAATGGGACTTCCAATATGCTGTGTAACTTCTAGTTTCTTCGGCATCGAACTCCTCTTTCAGACGACTTGAAAACAGATCGAGTCGACGAACGTCGTGGCAATTGGCATATTGGTTGTGTAATGGTCTCCAGGAAAACCATTTGCGAACAACAACCGCTCTTGGCGACAGCATGTCTTCGGACCAGTTCAAGGATCGACGATAGTGGTTGAAACCGATGTACTCTGGATTCCCAATCTCTTCATAATGCTTGGCAATCCAATAGATCGCTGTCATCTCATTGTAAAATTTGTTCAACCGCGAGATATTGTCGCCGGTATCGTCCCCGATCGTTCCAGCAATCGTATCATGTAGAGCACGCCCGCATTGGACCGGAACATAGACCGACCTGTCGGAGAAGAGAGCTGGAAGTTGACAGGGGAAATGCTGAAACACGAAAATCTTGATATTCATTTCGGAACGATTGGAACCAAGAGTTGGTTGATGCAATGCCAGGGTTTGACTGAAGTTCGATTGAAACTCAACGTGCGGCAACCGGTGCCGCGTCGTCTGGAGCGTTGCCAGTCGTTCATCCGTTCGCGCGGACGGAGCGGAGGAAGTAGCGGAGCGGCGGGACCTTCACGACGCGGCGGAAGAGATCGCGATCGGAGCGCTTGCGGAAGGGGGCGAGGAGGGGGCGCGTCTCGCGGACGGCGGCGCGGTCGGAGAGGAAGG
>CAMNDA010000103.1 GCA_946534745.1 uncultured Verrucomicrobiota bacterium
GTCCGCTTCTTCGAGCGCCCCGCGGGCGAATACCGCCCGGGCCGCACGCTCAACGCGCTCGTCCGAGACGCCCGCGGCGAGATCGTCGTGTTCAACAATTCCGACGCCGTCCCGGTCGGCGACGACTGGCTCGCGGAGCTCGTCCGCCCGCTCCGGGAGGAGCCGGACCGCCCCGCGTTCTGCTTCGCGAACCAGCTGCCGCGCGCGGACGCGACGGCGCTCGTGCGCAAGGACTCGGAGCGCGCGTTCGGCGACGGGCGCGTGCAGGCCTCGTGGCGCTTCTTCTTCTCGCTCGCGAGCTCCGCGACCCGCCGCGCGCTGCTCCTCGAGACGCCCTTCGACGAGTCGATCCGCTACTCCGAGGACGTGGAGTGGGCGTGGCGCAACTCCCGCCGCGAGCGCGACCCGGTGCGCATCCTCTACCGCCCCTCGGCCCGCGTCGAGCATTCGCACAACTACACGCTGCGCGAGCTCGCGAAGCGCTTCCGCGGCGAGGGCGCCGCCGACCGCGCGATCTTCGGCGCCGCGCCGTCGCTCGCGCGCGAGCTCGCCTCCGCCGCCCGCGAGACGCTGCGCGACTGGGCCTACCTGCTGCCGCGCCCGCGCGACTGGGCGGAGCTTCCCTCCGCGTCCGTGCGGCGGCTCGTCCAGCGCGTCTCCCACTGGCGCGGCGCGCGCGCCGCCGACTAGGCGATCATTCGACCATTCGACCATGCGACCATGCGACCATCTGACCATCTGACCATCCTGCTCGGCGGCATCCCGCTCGGGTGCGACAACATCGGGGACGAGGCGATCGTCGCGTGCGTCGTCCGGATGCTGCGCGAGGACCTGCCGGACGCGGAGTTCGCGGTCGCGACGGCGGACCCCGCCACGGCGGAGCGGCTCGGCGTCCGTGTCGTACCGCCATTCGGTTTCGCGGGCGTGCCGGCCGACGGCTTCTCCGACGCGGTCCGCGCGTTCGACGCCTACGTCTGGTGCGGCGCGACGGGGCTCTCGGACTACCCGCACGTCGCGCTCGACCTGCTCGAGCGGGCGCAGCGCGCCGGCGTCCCGACGTTCGTCTGGGGCGTCGGGATGGACGACGAACCCAACCCCGTCTTCTTCCGCGCCCACGGCCGGCGGCGCCGTCTGCTTTCCGCGCTCGGGCTCCTCGGCGCCTACGAGGGGCGCCTGCGCGCGCGGCTCGGGCGGCGCCTTCGCGCGACGCTCCCGCGCTGCCGCGGCGCGTGGGTGCGCGATCCCGAGAGCGCCGCCGTCCTCGCCTCGTTCGGCGTTCCCGGCGTCCGCGTCGCCGCCGACACCGCCATCCTCCAGGGTCGAACGGTCGCACGGTCGGACGGTCGCACGGTCGGACTGTCCGACCGGCCGACCACCTTGGGCCTGTGCATCTCGACGCAGCGGCGGGTGGCGGACCTGGAGGGCGTGAAGCGGCTCGTCGCGACCGTCCGCGCCGGCGGCGCGCGCGTCGTCGGCATCCCGATGAACCCGAAGACCGACCGCGCGCTGCTGGAGGGCCTCGGCGTGGAATGCATTCCGGGCGACACGCCCGAAGCCGTGTGCGAGGCGGCGGCCGACTGCCGCGCCGTGCTTTCGAGCCGCCTGCACCTGCTCATCCTCGCCGCGAACGTCGGGACCGCCGTCTTCGGCGTCGCGCGCGGCTCCAAGGTCGCCAACTGGCTCGCGAACTTCGGCCGGACGGTCGAGGGGAGCTTCGACGACTGCGACTGGGACGCCGCCGCGGCGCACGTCCTGGCCGCGCTGCGCGACGCGGGCGACTGGGAGGAGGTGCGCGCGTCCGCCTACGCCCGGCTGCTCGCACGACTGGACGCGGCGCGGACGGAATTCGTCGCCGCCCTGCGGAGCCTGCGCCCGTGAGAACGCTTTTCTACCTCGAACCCTCGGCCGCGCGCGGCGGCATCGAGATCTTCGCGGAGCGCCACGCGGCGGCGCTGCGCGCGGCGGGGCGCGAGGTCGAGATCGCGCACGAGGTGCCGGCGGACCTCGCGCCGTTCGACGAGATCGTCGTGCACAAGTGCACCGACCTCGCGACGCTCGAACGCTTCCCGCCGGAGCGGACGGTCCTCTACGTCCACGACCACGACCCGATCTGCCCGCGCAGCTACGCCTACACGCCGCTGCGGCGCAACTGCACGCGCGCGTCGGGGATCTGGCCGTGCCTCCTCTGCGCGCCGCTCTGCCGGAACTGGCGCCCCGCGCTCGGGCGCGTCCTCTCGCAGCGGCGCCGCAAGCGCGACCTCGGGCGGCTGCGCGGGCTCGTCGTCATTTCGGACTTCATGAAGCGGCGCCTCGTCGCGAACGGAATCCCGGAAGAGAAGATCGTCGTTGAGCCCCCTGAGATTCCCGTCGGGGGCGGCGGCACGGCCGCCGTCCCGCCGGACGTCGATCTTCTCTTCGTCGGGCAGCTCATCCGCGGCAAGGGCGTGCAGCTGCTGCTCTGCGCGATGGCGCGGATGCGGACGCGCCGCACGCTCGACATCGTCGGCGCGGGCAACCTCGAGGGACGCCTCCGCGCGCTGTCGGAGAAGCTCGGCCTCGCGGACCGGGTGCGCTTCCGCGGCTTCCAGGCCGACCCGCAGGCGTGGATGCGCGCGGCCGCGTGCGTCGTCGTGCCGAGCTTCTGGCAGGAGCCCTACGGGCTCGTCGCGGCGGAGGCCGTCGCGCTCGGCCGGCCCGTCGTCGCCTTCGCGATCGGCGGCCTGCCCGAGGCCTGCGGCGGCAAGGCGACGCTCGTGCCCCCCGGCGACGTCGCCGCCCTCGCCGCCGCGCTGGAGAACGAGTGAAGTCCCCTCCGCGGCGGGGACGGCTCCGCCGCCCCCGCGCGGAGCGGGCTTGGCGGCGCGCTCCGCGCGCCGCAGGGTATAAATACGCAATGGGCGCGAAATTTGCAATTTCAAATTCCGCGCCCGAAACGATTTGTTCAGACGGGCTCGAAATTTGCATTTTCAGATTCTGCGCCGAAATTTTGCTTGACACGAATCGGGCGTTCTGGGAGTATCGGCAACGTTGAGTCGTCGAGGTCACAAGACCATCCGACCATCCGACCATGGGACCATCCGACCATCCGACCGTCAAGGTCTTCGTCTTCATCGACGCGCTCGGCTGGAAGCAGGCCGAGCGATACGGGTTCCTGCGGGACCTGCTGCCGAACCGGCG
>CAMNDA010000104.1 GCA_946534745.1 uncultured Verrucomicrobiota bacterium
CCCGCCGCGTCCGCAACCAGGACCTGCTGCTCGAGGCCGGCCGCGCGGACATGACCGACCTGCTGGACGCCCAGGCGGCGCTCGTCTCCGCGCAGAACTCGCTCTACCGCGCCATCACCGACTGGCGCGGGCAGGAGCTCGCGCTCCAGCGCGACCTCGGCACGCTCGACGCGACCGCCGACGGCGTCTGGACCGAAACCGACCTGGCCGCGCTCGGCATCGCCGGCGCCGCCGAGGAGGAGGACACCCCATGAAGAAGCGATACCTGTTCGGCGCGCTGGCGCTCGCGGCCGCCGCGGGAGGCGCCGCACTCCTCGCGCGGCGCGGCGGCTCCGACGCCTCGGACGCGGAGCCCTGGGCCCGCGCGCAGCGCGGCTCGCTCGTCGTCGACCTGGCGGAGGACGGCGAGATCAAGCCCGCCGAGCAGCTCACGATCAAGAGCGAGGTCGAGGGCCGGCACTCGATCCTCTACATCATCCCCGAGGGGACGATGGTGCGGAAGGGCGACCTCCTGGTCGAGCTCGACGTCGCGACGACGGTCGACGAGAAGGTCAACCAGGAGATCGCCGTCACGAACGCCGCCTCCGCGCTCGAGATGAAGCGCGAGGACCTCGAGATCGCGAGGAACCAGGCCGCGTCCGACGTGGAGCTGGCGGAGCAGGACCTCGCCTTCGCGCGCGAGGACCTCGTGAAGTACGAGGAGGGCGAGTACCCGAACAAGCTCGACGAGACGAGGGGAGCCGTCACGCTCGCCGAGCAGGAGCTCGAGCAGGCCAAGGAGAAGTACGAGTGGTCGAGGAAGCTCCACGCCGAGGACTTCCTCTCCGAGAGCGAGCTCAAGGGCGACGAGCTCTCCTGGCGCCACAAGGAGCTCTCTCTCGCGACGGCGCGCGGCAACCTCGCGCTGCTGGAGACCTACACGCACAGGCGCGAGCTGGCGAAGCTCCGCAGCGACGTGCGCCAGAAGGAGGCCGCGCTGGACCGCGTCCGCCGCAAGGCCGCCTCGTCGATCCTCCAGGAGGAGAGCTCCCTGCGCGCCCGGGAGAGCGAGTTCAACCGCCAGCGCCAGAAGCTCGAGAAGCTCGAGGAGCAGATCGCCAAGGCGAAGATCTACGCCCCGATGGCCGGGCAGGTCATCTACTCGACGAGCAACCAGCGCCCGTGGGAGAACAACGAGCCGCTCAAGGAGGGCGTCGAGGTGTGGGAGCGCCGCGACCTGATCATCCTGCCGACGGCGGACACGTTCGTCGCCTCGACCGTCGTCCGCGAGAGCGCCCTCAAGAGCCTCTCGACCGGGATGCCCGTTCGCGTGACGTGCGACGCCATCCCCGGGAAGGAGTTCTCCGGCACGCTCTCCCGGATCGCGCCGATGCCCGACAACGGCCGCCGCTGGATGAACCCGGACATCAAGGAGTACCCGGCCGAGGTCCGCATCGACGGCGGGGTGGGGGAGCTCAAGAACGGCATGGGCTGCCGCCTGCGCATTCTCCTGGCCGAATACGAGGACGCCGTCTCGGTGCCGGTGCAGTGCGTCGTGCGCGTGGGCGGGCAGTCGTGCGTGTGGGTGAAGACCCCGCGCGGCCCCGAGCGCCGCGCCGTCGAGGCCGGGCTCGACAACAACCGCTTCGTCCGCATCCTCTCCGGCCTCGAGGGCGGCGAGGAGGTGCTTCTCGTTCCGCCGCTGGAGAGCTCCGCGCCCGAGGGGAAGTGATGCCCGCCGCCGTCGAGTTCACGGACCTGACGAAGGTCTACGAGATGGGGTCGGAGCGCGTGCACGCGCTCCGCGGCGTGTCGGCGCGCTTCGAGGAGGGGAGCTTCTGGGCGATCATGGGCGCGAGCGGCTCCGGCAAGAGCACCCTGCTCTCGATCCTCGGCTGCCTCGACCGGCCGACGTCCGGCGTCTACCGGCTCGGCGGCGAGGACGTCTCGCGCCTGGGCGACGACGCGCTCTCCGACATCCGTCTGCGCCGCCTCGGGTTCGTGTTCCAGAGCTTCAACCTCGTTCCGCAGCTCACCGTCGCGGAGAACATCGCGCTGCCGCTCTACTACCAGGGCGTCCCCGAGCGCGAGAGCGCCGCGCGCGCGGCGGAGTTCGCCGCCGTGGTCGGGCTGGAGGGGCGGCTCGGCCACCGGCCCTCGCAGCTCTCCGGCGGGCAGCAGCAGCGCGCCGCGATCGCCCGCGCCCTCGCGACGGACCCCACCGTGATCCTCGCGGACGAGCCGACCGGCAACCTCGACACCGCCACGAGCGTCGAGATCATGAAGCTCTTCCGGGCGCTCCACGGGAAGGGCAAGACGATCGTGATGGTCACGCACGAGCCGGACATCGCCGAGTGGGCGGAGCACCGCCTCGTCCTGCGCGACGGGCTCGTGAAGGAGGCGACATGACGGGGCGCGCATGGCTCGTCCGCGCCGCGCGGGACACGCGGCTGGGCGTCAAGAACCTGCTGCTGCACAAGCTGCGGTCGCTGCTGACGATGCTCGGGCTCGTCTTCGGCGTCGGCAGCGTCATCGCGATGCTCGCCATCGGCGAGGGGGCGAGCGAGGAGGCGATCGCGCAGATCCGCCGCCTCGGCTCCCGCAACATCCTGCTCCGCGCCGCGAAGCCCTCGGCCGACCAGAACGCGAGCACCGGCCGCGC
>CAMNDA010000105.1 GCA_946534745.1 uncultured Verrucomicrobiota bacterium
CCCGGGCGCGGCGGCGGGCGCCGCCGCGCCCGGCGCCGGAGGCGGCCTCCTTCCGCTCGCGCGCGCCTTCGCCGCCGGCGCCGGCTCGGCGCTGCTCGCCGGCGCGTGCGTCGCGCCGGTCCTCGTCTCGGCGCTCGTCCTCGCCGCCAACCTCGTGGGCGGCGGGCACCCCGCCGGCGCGCTCGTGCCGTTCGCGCTCGGGCTGGGGATGGGGCTTCCGTGGCCCTTCCTCGGCGCGGGACTCGCCGCGCTGCCGAAGCCGGGCGCGTGGATGAACCGCGTGAAGCAGCTCTTCGCCCTCGTCTTCCTCGCGGCGGCCGCCGTCTACGCCGCGCAGGCCTGGCGCCTGCTCTTCCCGACCGTGCGCAAGGCGCCGCTCGCCGGGCCGGTCGAATGGATGTCCGACGAGGCCGCCGCGGCCATCGTCGCCGAGAAGGCGCAGGGGCCGCTCGTCCTCGACCTCACGGCGGACTGGTGCCGCGCGTGCCGCGAGATGGACGAGACGACCTTCGCCGACCCCGACGTCGCCGAGGAGCTCTCGCGCTTCCCCGCGCGGCTGCGGCTCGACTGCACCGACGCGGACGACCCCGCCGTGCGCCGCGCGATGGAGATCGTCGGCGCGCCGGGCCTGCCGTTCTCCGCCGTCCTCGCGCCCCGGCCCGCCAAGGCGGGCGCGGAGCCGCGCTAGAACGACCAGTACAACTCGTCGGGAGGGGCGTTGCGGGAATAGATCAGCAGCTCGGTGTTCTGCTGGCCGAAGCGGTGCTCCGAATAGACGGGCGCGCCGAAGGGGGCGCGAACGGACTCGCGGAGACGCTCGCGGTCGGGATAGGGAAGCGGCGCGGTGGAGGGGCAGCCGAGGAGGAACGCGTAGCCGGAGAGCGCGGCGACGTCGTAGTCGGCCTCGCGGATCGCCTTCTCCGCCGTCGCGACGTTGTGGACGCGGTGCGCGCGCGCCTCGTCGTCGGAGAGGTCCGGGAAGATCGAGAAGGGGCCCATCTCGAAGCCGGGCACGACCGGGAAGCCGGCTTCGACGGCGAGGTAGGCGTCCTGCGTGAGGATCGGCTTGCCCTCCGGGTTCTGCTCGCGGACGACGCGGCCGGCGCGGCGCAGGCGCGCGAGGGCGCTGTCGAGGCTGGAATGGAACCAGAAGAGATGCTGCTCGCCGTCGACCCACTTCATCGGCCACGGCGACGCGGCGACGAAGGCGGCCGACGCGGCGAGCGCGACGAGGCCGACGCGCCACGGGCGCAGGTTCGCGCGGGCGACGAGCCCGCCGAGCGGCACCGCGAGCGCGACCGCCGCGAGCGGCATCGCGGGCGTGTTGTAGTCCGCGTAGGGGAACGGGACGAGGAAGTGCGCGAGCGTGAGCAGGACGAAGGCGGCGACGACGGCGAGATAGAGGGGATCGAGAGGTTGAAGGGTTGAAGAGGTTGAAGGGGTTGAAGGGGTTGAAGGGGTTGAAGAGGAAAACTTGGAACCGGAAACCTTCTTTGTCGCGGCGGCGGCGAGGATCGCGGCGGCGGCGATCAGGGCGGGATAGCCCTGCGCGAGGAAGCAGACGAAGCCGGCGCGGAGAACGAGCCACTCGCCGAGGGGCGCGGAGGCGCGGGCCGCGTGGTAGGTCTGCGAGAAGAGGAAGTTCTCCGGGCATTCCAAGAGGAACGGCGCGTAGGCGAACGCAAGCGCGGCGGCGCAGCCGACGGCGAACCAGAGCCAGTCGAAGCGGCGCGCGCGGTCGCGGCGCGCCGCGACGATCAGCGCGATCCACACCGGGACGGCGGCGAGGCAGAGCGTGGCGCGCGTGGCGGCGGCGAGGGCGAAGCACACGCCGGAGAAGGCGGCGGCGAAGGGCGCGCGGCGGGGGATGCTTTTCAGAGCGAGCTCCAGCCCCGTCGCGAACAGGAACCCGAACGACAGGAAGAACGCGCCGAGCGCGTAGGTCTTGGGAATCGCCGTGAAGTAGGACCAGTCGGGCGACAGCGAAAGGAGGAGGAACGAGAGGACGAACGCGGGCCACTCCGCGGCGGGATCGCGCCGTCGCGCGAGGCAGCCGGCACAGCCCGAGAAGAAGAGGGCCGCGAGCAGTCCGAGGAGGGCCGTGAGGATGCGACCGCCGAGGACGCCGCCCGGGCTCCAGTTGTCGGCGAAGGCGCCGTAGACAAAAGGCAGGGCGGGTCCCTGCGTGTAGAGGAAGTCGCGGTAGGGCACCATCCCGCGCGAGACGTTCTGCGCGGCGAGGAGATACCAGCCCTCGTCCTGGTTGAGCGGGCCGAACCAGACGTTGACGGCGGCGAGCGCGGCCGCGGCGGCGAACGCGAGGAGAAAGAGCCGGAACCAGGGGCGTTTGGCCATCGGCGGGGCGCGGGGCTAGCGCTTGAGCGTGTGCGCCTCGAGGAAGGGCTCGAGCGCGCGGAGCTTGTCGCGGAAGCGGTTGAAGAAGATGCGGAACTCGTCGGGCGTCCCCTCGCGCAGCGTGAGCAGGCCGCGGGAGTAGAGCGCGGAGTAGGACGTGTCGACGGGGATGGTCTTCATGATGCGGTACATCTCCTTCGGGTCCATTCGCCTGAGGTTGAGCGCGCGGCCGCGGATCGGGTTGCCGTCCTTGATGATGTCGCACTTGAGGCTGCCGTTGGCGTAGCCCGTGGGGCGCACCCGGAAGGTGCTCGTCCCGATGCGGATGTCGCGCTCCTTGGGGTTGTCGACGAGGGCGAGGCCGACGAGGTCGCTCCACGGCGCGGCGGTGTGGAACGGCTGGCGGAGCAGGTTGAAGCGCCGGGCGTCGTCGGGGTGCTGCTGAGCGGCCTGCGCGAGCGCGCTCTGCATATGCGCCGTCGCCTCCTCGAAGCTCATCCCCTTGATCGACTCGTAGGCCTCGAGCACGAGGTCCTGGAAGGGCGTGAGAGCTCGGTAGGGCTCGGGCTCGGCGGGGGGGGGGGGGC
>CAMNDA010000106.1 GCA_946534745.1 uncultured Verrucomicrobiota bacterium
GCGAGGCCCGCGAGTCCGAGGATCTCGCCCGCGCGAAGCCGGAGCGAGGCGCGCCTCACGCGCCCGCCGTCGGAGAGCCCCTCCGCCTCGAGCGCCGGCGGCGCGGCCTCGTCGCCACGCCACGGCGCCTTCGGCGGATAGAGGCGCGAGAGCGGGCGCCCGACCATCGCCTCGGCGAGCGACGCGGGCGTGAAGTCCTTCGCGGATCGGTGCGCGACGAGCTCGCCGTCGCGCAGGACGGCGACCTCGTCGCAGACGCGCAGCACCTCGGGCAGCTTGTGCGAGACGTAGACCGCCGCGCCGCCGCCCGCGGCGAAGGCGCGGATCGTCTCGAAGAGCGCCTCCGAGTCCTCCGGCCCGAGCACCGTCGTGGGCTCGTCGAAGAAGATCACGCGAGCCCTGCGGAGGAACGCCCGCGCGATCTCGACCTTCTGCCGGTCGGCCACGCCGAGGTCGCCCACGATCGCGTCCGGGTCGAGCTCGGCGCCGATCCCGGCGAGGAGGCCCGCCGCCACCGCGCGCTGCGCGCGGCGGTCGACCAGCCCGCGCCGGACGATCTCGCGGCCGAGCAGGATGTTCTCCGCGACGGTCATCGACGGCACG
This sequence comes from uncultured Verrucomicrobiota bacterium, assembly GCA_946534745.1. Lineage (GTDB taxonomy): Bacteria > Verrucomicrobiota > Kiritimatiellia > RFP12 > UBA3636 > UBA3636. Next base: position 604 of record CAMNDA010000106.1, read on the forward strand.
AGGGCGAACTCCTGCGGCACGAGGTAGGCGGGGATCCTCCCCTCCCCTCCCGCGTCGATCCGGATCTCGCCGGCGTCGGGCCGCAGCGCTCCGGTCGCGCAGCGCATCAGCGTGGACTTGCCGGCCCCGTTCTCGCCGCAGAGCCCGAGCACGCGCCCCGCGCCGAGCGAGAGCGACACGTCGCGCAGCACGCGGACGGGGCCGAAGGACTTGCACAGCCCGCGGATCTGGAGGACGTCGGACATGGCGCGCATTCTAGCACACCGCCCCGTCCGATTTCCAGCGCGTTGCGCGCGCGCGGGCCTTCTGCTAGAATGGGACGCCTCTTTCAGCCCGCCCCCCATGAAGGCCAACCCCCTCCCCCTCCTCGCAAAATGAAACTCGACCCCACCAAGCTCTCCGACTGGCAGATCGCCGAAGCCGCCGAATCCGAACTCAAGCCTGTCGGCGACGTCGCCGCCGCCCTCGGCATCCGTCCCGACGAGCTCTCCCCCTACGGCCGCTGCTACGGCAAGGTCGACGCGCAGAGCGTCATCGCCCGCCTCGGCGACAACGCCCCGCGCGCCAAGTACGTCGACGTCACCGCCATGACCCCGACGCCGCTCGGCGAGGGCAAGACGACGACGACGATGGGCCTCGTCGAGGGCCTCGGCGTCCTCGGCCGCCACCCCGTCGCCACGATCCGCCAGCCCTCCGGCGGCCCGACGTTCAACATCAAGGGCTCCGCCGCCGGCGGCGGCCTCGCCCAGTGCCTCCCGCTCGCGCCGCTCTCGCTCGGCCTCACGGGCGACATCGACGCGATCACCAACGCGAACAACCTCTGCATGACCGCCCTCACCGCGCGCATGCAGCACGAGCGCAACTACGACGACGAGAAGCTCGCCAAGCGCAACCTGAAGCGCCTCGACATCGACCCGGCCCGCATCAACATGCGCTGGGCGATCGACTTCTGCGCGCAGGCCCTCCGCAACATCGAGATCGGCCGCGGCGGCAAGATGGACGGCTACCAGATGGACAGCGGCTTCTACATCACCGTCGCGTCCGAGGTGATGGCCATCCTCGCCGTCTCGCGCGACCTCGCGGACCTGCGCGAGCGCATGGGCCGCATCGTCGTCGCCTGGTCGCGCTCCGGCGCGCCCGTCACCGCGCGCGACCTCGAGGTCGACGGCGCGATGACCGCCTGGATGGTCCGCGCCGTGAACCCGACGCTCATGCAGACGCTCGAAGGGCAGCCGGTCTTCGTCCACGCCGGCCCGTTCGCCAACATCGCGATCGGCCAGAGCTCGGTGATCGCCGACCGCCTCGCGAGCCGCCTCGGCGAGATCCTCGTCACGGAGAGCGGATTCGCCTCCGACATCGGCTTCGAGAAGTTCTGGAACATCAAGTGCCGCGCCACCGGCATGAAGCCCGACGCCGCGGTCGTCGTCGCGACCGTCCGCTCCCTCAAGCTCCACGGCGGCGGCCCCGAGGTGAAGCCCGGCGCGAAGCTGAGCGACGCCTACACGCGCGAGAACCTCGCGCTCGTCGAGAAGGGCTGCGACAACCTCCGCGCGCACATCGGCATCGTGAAGAAGGCCGGCGTGACGCCCGTCGTCTGCCTCAACGCGTTCTACACGGACACCAAGGCCGAGTGGGACCTCGTGAAGCGCGTCGCCGAGGAGGAGGGCGCGCTCTTCGCCGTCTCCAAGCACTGGGAGAAGGGCGGCGAGGGCGCGCGCGAGCTCGCCGAGGCGGTCGTCGCCGCCACGGAGAAGCCGTCGGAGTTCAAGTTCCTCTACTCGCTCGACGAGCCGCTCGAGTCCCGCATCGAGAAGGTCGCGAAGGACGTCTACGGCGCGGACGGCGTCGACTACGAGCCCGCGGCGCTGGAGAAGCTTCGCGTGATCGAGGCGAATCCGACGATGTCGAACCTCCCGGTCTGCATGGCGAAGACCCAGTACTCGCTCTCGCACGACCCGACGAAGGTCGGCCGCCCGCGCGGCTGGCGCCTGCCGGTGCGCGACGTGCTGACCTACTGCGGCGCGGGCTTCATCGTGCCCGTGGCGGGCGGCATCAAGCTCATGCCTGGCACCGGCTCCGACCCGGCCTTCCGCCGCATCGACGTCGACACCGCCACCGGCAAGGTCAAGGGCCTCTACTAATCCCGGAAGCGAACCATGAAACAGACTCTGACCGAAAAGATCCTCGCCCGCGCCGCGAACCGCGAAACCGTCACGCCCGGCGAAAACATCTGGGCGCGGATCAACGTCCTGCTCACCCACGACGTGTGCGGCCCCGGCACCATCGGCATCTTCAAGCGCGAGTTCGGCGAAGACGCGAAGGTCTTCGACCGCGAGGGCGTCGTGATCATCCCCGACCACTACATCCACACGCGCGACGAGAAGGCCCACCGCAACGTCGCCACGCTCTTCGACTTCGCCCAGGAGCAGGACCTGCCCTACTTCTACCCGCCGTGGACGAACCGCTACCGCGGCGTCTGCCACGTGGCGCTCCCGGAGCTCGGCCACGTCCGCCCCGGCGAGACGATCGTCGGCACCGACTCGCATACCTGCACGCACGGCGCGCTCGGCGCCTTCTCGACCGGCATCGGCAACACCGACGCCGGCTTCGTGATGGGCACCGGCAAGATGCTCGTCAAGATTCCCGAGACGATCCGCATCGTCCTCACGGGCACGAAGCCGGACTACATCGCGGGCAAGGACGTCATCCTGCGGGTGATCGGCGATCTCGGCACCGGCGGCGCGACCTACTGCGCGCTCGAATTCACCGGCCCCGGCTGCGCCTCGCTCTCGATCGAGGACCGCATGACGATCTGCAACATGGCCGTCGAGGCCGGCGCCAAGAACGGCATCTTCGCGCCGGACGACAAGGCGCTCGCCTACGTCCGCGCCCGCACGAAGAAGCCCTTCGAGCCGCTCGTCGGCGACCCCGACGCGCCCGTGAAGGCCGAGTACACCTACGATCTCGGGGCGCTCGTCCCGTGCGTCGCCAGGCCCCACTGCCCGGACCGCTACGCGCCCGCCGCCGACTGCGCCGACGTGAAGCTCGACCGCGCCTACGTCGGCTCCTGCACCGGCGGCAAGATCGAGGACTTCGAGATGGCCGCGCGCGTCCTCAACGGCCGCAAGGTCGCGATCGACACCTTCCTCGTCCCGGCCACGGTCGAGGTCGCGGAGGCGATCCGCACGCGCGAGATCGGCGGCAAGACCTGGGAGCGCATCTTCGCCGAAGCGGGCTGCATCCCCGTCTCCGCCCCCGGCTGCGCCGCGTGCCTCGGCGGCCCGGTGGACACCTTCGGCCGCACCCACGGAAACGAGGTCGTGATCTCCACCACGAACCGCAACTTCATCGGCCGCATGGGCTCCAAGACCGCGCCCATCTACCTCGCCTCGCCCCTCACCGTCGCCGCCTCGGCGATCACCGGGCACATCACCGATCCGAGGGAGTTCCTCTAGCGCCACCGCGGCGCACCCGCGCCGCGGACTTTCAACTTTACCCTTTACACTTCAAACCGAGACGATCCCATGAGCAAGATTCGATCCCGCGTCTACGTCGCCGGCGACAACATTGACACCGACAACATCATCCCGGCCCAGTACCTGAACCTCGTCCCGACCATCCCCGAGGAATACGAGAAGCTCGGCTCCTACGCGATGGCGGGCCTGCCGGACGACGCCGCGCCGTTCGTCGACAAGGCCACGGGCAAGACGCCCTACGGCATCCTCGTCGCCGGCAAGAACTTCGGCTGCGGCTCGTCCCGCGAGCACGCGCCCGTCGCGCTCGGCGCGGCCGGGTGCAAGGCCGTTGTCGCCGAATACTACGCCCGCATCTTCTTCCGCAACTCCGTCGCGACCGGCGAGGTCTACCCGTTCGAGACGGCGACGCCGCTCGTCTCCGAGTTCAAGACGGGCGACGAGGCGGAGCTGGACACCGACGCGCACACCCTCACGCGCCTCTCCGACGGCAAGGTCTTTCCCCTGAAGGACCTCGGCGCCGTCGCCCCGGTCGTCGAGGCGGGCGGGATGTTCGCCTACGCCCGAAAAGAGGGGATGATCCCGTCGGCGGCGCACTAGCGCCCCCGACGGGATCAAGTGAGGATCCGCCGCCGCGCCGGCCTTTGTCCGGTGCGGCGCGGCTCGGTTGATTTGACATCAATTTGATGGCGGTGTAGAATTGGCGGCATTCCGGACGACATTCCCGGAGACCCCTCCATGACACGCACGCAAATCCAACTGCCCGACCCGCTGTTCCTCCGGGCTCGCGCCTTCGCGCAACGCGAGGAAATCAGCCTCGCCGAGCTGGTCCGGCACAGCCTCGAGATGTTTCTCCGCTGCGCCGCGCCGGGCGGCGCGGAGGATGCTCCGAAGGAGGAATGGACGCTGCCCCTCGTCCGGGACCTCCGGTCGTTCGGCGACCCCTTCGACGATCCGGACTGGCGCGCGAAGCTCCATTCGCGCGGCATGATGGAGGAGGAAGGGCTCGGCGTCGCCGAGGCGGCTCCGGCAGCCGTGCGGAAGTCCACGGGCGGGCGAGGGGCGAAATGACCTCCTGCGACACCAACGTCCTCTACGCGGCCCTCTGTCCGAACTCCCTCGGGCACGAGACGGCGAGAGCCCTGCTCGATTCCTTCCGCGGCCGCCGCGACTTCCTCCTGTGCGAACAGGTCCTGCTCGAGACATACTGCCTGCTGCGGAACCCCGCGCTCCACGGCCGCCCCCTCTCCGCGCCCGAGGCCGCCGCCGTAATCGCCCGCATCCGCTCGAACGCCGACTGGCCGATCGTCGACGTGCCGGAACGGGGTTCGCCGATGAACGAGGTCTGGCGCGCCGCGGCCGTCCCCGGCTTCGCGTTCCGGCGCGTCTTCGACCTGCGGCTCGGGTGGACGCTCCGCCGCTGGGGCGTGGACACCTTCTACACGCGCAACCGGAAGGACTTCCGCGACTGCGGATTCACGATGCTCGTCGACCCCTTCGAAGACTGACATCCCAACCGCCCCGTCCCGTGCCCGACTCCTCCCCCAGACTGATCGTGATCGACGTCATGCCGATCCTGTACCGCGGGCACTTCGCGCTGATGCGGAGACCGCGGCTCACGGCGTCAGGCTTCAACACGTCGGCGCTCTTCGTCTTCACGAACATCGTCCGGGATCTCCTCGCCAGCCGCGGCGCCACGCACGCCGCGCTCGTGATGGACACGTCCCCCACGTTCCGCCACGAGCTCTACCCCGAGTACAAGGCGCAGCGCGAGAAGCTCCCGGAGGACATCGCCGCGTCGCTCGGGCCCGCCGAGGCGTTCGCCCGCGCGATCCGCGTGCCGTTCCTCCGCGTGGCGGGGTTCGAGGCCGACGACCTCATGGGCACGCTCGCCGCGCGCGCCGAGGCCGCCGGCTTCGAGACCTGGGTCGTCTCGCCCGACAAGGACATGGCACAGCTCGTCACGGACCGCGTCACGCTCTGCCGCCCGTCCCACGTCCCGGGCGAGAAGGACGAGCTCTACGATCCGGCGCGCGTGTGCGAGGAGTGGGGCCTCTCCTCCCCCGCGCAGATGGTGGACCTGCTCGGCATGGCGGGCGACTCCTCCGACAACATCCCCGGATTCCCCGGCGTCGGCCCCAAGACCGCCACGACGCTCCTGAAGAAATACGGCTCGGTCGAGGGCGTGATCGCCCACGCCTCCGAG
>CAMNDA010000107.1 GCA_946534745.1 uncultured Verrucomicrobiota bacterium
CCTCCATCGGTCGCGCATTCCGGACGACACGCATGACTACCCTGTTCTGTATCGCCCTCTGGTCTCTCTGGCTGGGGATCCTCCTCGTCTTCCTCCGGAAGGCGTCGCGAGACGACGCCGGCTTCGCGGCATGGTTCCGCCAGCGGACGCTTCCCGTGCGCGTCCTCGTTGCCAGCGTCGTCGCGACCATCGGTGTGTACGGCGGCCGACCCCTTCCCGCGACATCATCGTCTTTTGACGAGCATCGGGCCTCCGACCCGCGCGTCTGCGCGTCTGGGCGTCGTCCGCACGGAGAGGGGGCTACCGGAGGAAGATCTCGATCGTCGGGACCAGGATGCCGCCGGGCTGGACGTCCGGCAGGTAGAACGTGAGGCCGCCGGGGGGCGAGGTCGGGTCGGTCTGCTCGCCGGGGCCGTTCTCGCTGAAGCGCACCTCCGAGCCGTCGTGCAGGAACTGCGCGTAGGCGACGCGGCGCCCGAGGTTCGGGCAGCGCAGCGTCACGTAGGGCCAGTCGAGGACGTGCAGGTAGAGGCGGTTCGTCTTCGCGTTGTAGGTGTAGAGGCACTTGTGCGGCTCGGGGAACGCCTCGGGCGCGGCGCCGCAGCCGTGGATGGAGCGCGCGTTGTACTTCATCCAGTCGGCGTAGGCGCGGAGGCGGTCGGTCGCGCGCGGGTCGAACTCGCCGCGCGCCGTCGGGCCGACATTGAGGATGTAGTTGCCGCCGCGGGCGACGGCCTGGATGAGGAGCTGCAGGCAGAGCTTGCGGGACTTCCACGAGCTCTCGTCGCGGCTGTAGCTCCACGCGCCGGAGAACGTGTGGCAGTTCTCCCAGCAGCGCGCGAGGCAGCTCGAGGAAATCGCCTGCGGGCCGCCGTGCGGCGGCTCGTCGAGCTGCTTCTGCTCGACCGTCATGAAGTCGCCCTCGTCGGGCAGGTCGAGGCGGTCGTTCACGAGCGTGTCGGGCGAGAGTTTGTGCACGAGGTCGAGGAGCGCGCGGCTCTCCCACGCGTCGCGGCCCTTGCCGGGGAAGCCCTTGTAGGAGCGGCCCGGGTAGGAGAAGTCGAACCACAGGATGTCGATCTTCCCGTATTGCGTCAGGAGCTCCGTCACCTGGTCGCGCATGAACTTCGCGTATTTGCGGATGTCGCGCTTCTTGTTCAGCTCCGCCGCGTCCTCGCGGTCGCGCAGCGGGTGGAAGACGTCGATGGGATACTGCGGGTGGTCCCAGTCCTGGAGCGAGTAGTAGAGGCCGACGCGGAGCCCCTCGGCGCGGAAGGCGTCGACGATCGGGCGCAGCAGATCGCGGCGCGCGGCGGAGTGCGGCGCGCTCCACTTCGTGCACTTCGTGTCCCAGAGGCAGAAGCCGTCGTGGTGCTTGGTGGTGACGACGAAGTACTTCATCCCCGCCTCGCGGGCGAGACGCGCCCAGGCGCGCGGGTCGAACTTGTCCGGGTCGAAGCGCTCCGCGTAGCGGTGGTAGACCTCGTCGGGGATCTTCTCCGTCGAGCGGATCCACTCGTACTTGGCGGGCATCGCGTAGAGGCCCCAGTGCATGAAGAGGCCGAAGCGGGCCTGCTGGAACCAGGCGACGCGGTCCTCGAACCGGACGGGCGGGGTGGGGGAGGGAGGCATGGCGGTATGGCGGGGGCTAGGCCTTCACCCAGGCGCCGCCGCGGGCGGCGGACTTCATCTGGAGGAGGGCGAGGCGGACGGATTCGCGGGTCGATTCGGGGAGGCAGCGCTCGGGTCGGGCGCCGCGGCGAACGCAATCGGCGAAGTAGTCGATCTCGAGGCCGTACATGTCCGCATCCTTCCGCGCGGGGAGCTTCGCGGGCCTGCGCCTTTCGTCGAACGCCTCGAGCGTCCCGTTCGCGTACTCCAGGTAGCCATGCTCGAAGACGGCCTCGAAGCCGGGCGAGAAGCGGGCGCGGAGCCACGAGGCCTCGGTCGTGACGAGCGGCGCCCCCGGACCCGGGTAGCGAAGGCGGGAGACCGTCTCGTCCCAGCCGCCGGACGGTCCGCGCAGCCCTTCGCAGCGGATCGCGGCGGGCGTGCCGAGGAGCGAGACGGCGAAGTCGAGGTCGTGCAGCTGCAGGTCGAGCACCGCGCCGCCGCACTTGCGGTGGTCGTAGTACCATTTCGACCAGGGCATCGCGCCGAAGCGATGGAGGTCGAGGCGGCGGAGCGCGCCGAAGCGTCCGCCGCGCACGGCCGCGCGCAGCGTCTCGTAGACGGGCGAGAAGCGCAGGCACTGCGCGACCATGTGGAGCCGGCCGCTCTCCCTCGCGGCGGCGAGGAGCGCGTCGCACTGCGGCAGCGTGAGCGCCATCGGCTTCTCCGAGAGGACGTGGAAGCCGTCGCGCAGCGCGCGGCAGGCGAGGCGCGCGTGCTCGTAGGTCGGGACGCAGAGGTCGATCATGTCGATGCGCCCGCGCTCGGCCTTCGCGAGCGCGTCGTAGCTCGCGTAGAGCCGGACCTTCGAGAGGTCGAGCCGGCCGGAGGCCCCGAGGTTGGTTTCCGATTCGGCCGCGGCGAGCCGGGCGGGGTCGATGTCGCAGATCGCGACGAGGCGGACGTTCCTGCAGTGGGCGTAGCGGCTGGCGTGGTGGTGGCCGATGCCGCCGAACCCGACGAGGGCGCAGTTCAGTTTCTTCATGGTTTCGTCGTTCGCCCGCTCGCGTGGGAACCGGGATGCCTTCCACGTGAATCGCGGACGGGGAGAATTCTAGCAGATGACCGGAATCCAGGCAACGCGGGCCTGTCAGATCGGGCGGACGAGCAGGAGGTCCCCCTCGGCGCGGAGGACGCGGACGCGCAGGAGCGCGCCGGCGTCGGCGGGCGTGCGGTCCGGAATCCGGGCGCGGAGGTACTGGCCCGTCCAGCCGGAGGCGGTGCCGTCCGGGCCGACGCGCTCGACAAGCACGTCGGCCTCGGCGCCCGAGAGGGAGGCGGCGAATGCGGCGCGCTTCTCCTCGCCGATCGCGATGAGCGCGCGGGCGCGTTCGCGCCGGACGCGGACCGGGACGGCCCCCGGCATCGCCGCGGCGGGCGTCCCGGGGCGCTCGCTGTAGGGGAAGACGTGGAGGTTGGAGAACGGG
>CAMNDA010000108.1 GCA_946534745.1 uncultured Verrucomicrobiota bacterium
CCGCGACGGCATTCTCTCCCTCGGCTCCGAGACCCTTCTCGAAGGGCTCGACCCGGCCTTCTCCCTGAAGGGCTCGTTCCTCTCGATCCCGGCGACCGGCGAGGCCGAAGGCCACGGCCACGGCCCCTGGCGCCACATCCCGCTCGGCCGCCCGGCGCGCGTCGCGGCCTACGCCGGCCAGGTCCAGCGCTCGCCGTTCTGGTTCACGCCCGCGCAGGGCGCCGACCCGGCTGCGCTGGACGCCGTCGCCCCGTGGCTGCTGCTGAGGCGCGACGACGGGCTCTTCGTCCTGCTCGCGGCGCTTCCCGCCGGCAACGCCGCGACCTACCTCGCCGGCTCCGCGCCCGGCGGCGCGCTGCGCCTCTACCGCACGACCGGCAACCCCGCGGTCGCGCCGTCCGGCGGCCGCGTGCTGCACGTCGCCGCCGGCCGCGACCCGCGCGCGCTCCTCGCCGCCTCCGCGCGCGAGGTGGCCCGCGCGCTCCCCGCCGCCGCGCTGCGCAGGGACAAGCCGGCGCCGCCCTTCCAGGACTTCCTCGGCTGGTGCACGTGGAACGCGTTCTACCTGGGCGTCACGGCGGAGAAGTTCCTCCGCGGCCTCGCGAGCTTCCGCGCGCTCGGCCTGAGGCCCGGCTTCGCGATCGTCGACGACGGCTGGCAGCGCGAGACGCCGCGCACCCCCGTCTCGAACCGCTACCTCGCCGGCTTCGGCACGGACGCGAAGAAGTTCCCGGGCGGGCTCGCCCCCGTCGTGCGCGCCGCGAAGGAGAAGTACGGCGTCCGCCGCGTCCTCGCGTGGCTCGACCCGCAGGGCCTCCCCGCCGGCATCGATCCGGCCGCGTTCCGGCGCTACCGTCCGGGACGCACGACGCCGCAGCCCGACGGGCATATCGACCTGGCCCCCGTCTTCTCGTGGTACGACTCGCAGGAGCTGCACTTCCCCGGCGACTGGGCGGCGTTCCTGCGCGACCGCTTCGCGGAGCTGCGCAAGGCCGGCGTGGACGGCGTGAAGGTCGACTTCCAGGGCGCGCTCCTCTTCGGCGCCGCGCGCTCGCGCGCCGCGTCGCGGATCGGCGAGGTCCGCCGGATGCGCGACGGGCTCGAGGCGGCCGCCACGGAGGCGTTCGGCGACCAGTGGCTCTCCTGCATGGCGCACCTGCCGGAGATCTGGTACCACGCGCGCCGCAACAACCTCACGCGCGGCTCGGACGACTTCTTCCCCGACATCCCCGCCTCGCACGGCGCGCACGTCCGCGCCAACGCCTTCACCGGGCTCTGGTTCGGCCACTTCATGGGCGTCGACTGGGACATGTTCCAGAGCCGGCACCCCTTCGGCGCCTACCACGCCGCCGCGCGCGCCCTCTCCGGAGGGCCGGTCTACACCGCCGACGCGCCCGAAGGCATCGACGCCGCGCTCCTGCGCCGCGTGGCGCTCGACGACGGCCGCGTCCCGCGCTTCCCGGACCCCGCCACGCCGTCGCTGCGCTCGCTCTTCCCCGAGCCGGGCGACGACCCGCGCGCGTTCGTCGTCGTGAACGTCGGCCCCGCCGCCGGCGCCGCGGGCCTCTTCGACGCCGACACCGCGGCCCCCGCGAAGACCGTCCGCGCGAAGGTCCGCCCGAGCGACATCCCCGGCCTCCCCGCCGCCGCGCGCTACGCCGCGTGGGACGGCCGCTCGCGCCCGCGCCTCGTCGCGCCCGGCGGCGCCATCCCCCTCTCCGCCGGACCGCGCGACCGCTTCGCGATCGCGTCCGTCGCGCCCGTCCTCGGCGGCCGCTTCGCCGCCTTCGGCCTCGCGGACCTCCTCGCGCCCGCCGCCGCCGTGTCCGTCGCGGAGGAGACGCCGGAGGGCTTCCGCGTGCGCCTCGCGGGCGGCGGCCGCTTCGCCGCCTGGTGCGCGACACGTCCGGCCGCCGTCCGCATCGGGAAGAAGGACGTCCCGTTCTCCTGGGATCCCGCCGCGCGGCTGCTCCTCGCCGACGTGCCGGCCGCCGCCGGACGGTCCCCGGAGCTCGTTCTCGCGCTCTAGCGCCCTAGGCGTGCGGGACGGCGTGGAGGCCGTCGGGAATCGCGCGGCGGTAGGTCTCCGCCTCCGCGAGGAGCGCGCGCAGCGCGTCCGGCGGCGCCGCCGGGTCGAGCGCGGCGCGTATCTCCGCGAGCGCGGCGGCGTACGATTCGAGGGCGGCCGGCAGCTCCGGCGAGGCGCGGAGGATGTCCGTCCAGAGCGCGGGCGACGAGGCGGCGATGCGCGTCGTGTCGCGGAAGCCGCCGCCGACGAGCTGCGCCAGCACGGGGTCGCCGGCGCGGGCCGCGGCGAGCGCGAGCGCGAACGCCGCGGCGTGCGGCAGGTGCGAGACGAGGGCGAGGCGGCGGTCGTGCACGGCGGCGTCCATCGCGAACGTGCGCATTCCGAGCGCGCGCAGGAGCGCGAGCAGCGCGTCGAGCCGATCCGCCCCGGCGACGTAGTCCGGCGGGACGCAGTAGAGGAACGCCGCTCCGCGGAAGAGGTCCGGGTCGGCGGCGCCGAAGCCGACGCCCTCCGTGCCGGCCATCGGGTGTCCGCCGACGAAGTTGCCGAGGCCGCGCGCGGCTTCCATCACGGAGCCCTTGACGGACGCCACGTCGACGAGCAGCCCGATGCGCGCGCCCTTCAGCGCGGGCAGGTCGCGGCATACCGCCTCGGGCGGCGCGGCGAGGATCGCCAGGTCGCACCCCGCGAGCGCATCGCGCGGCGGCTCGGCGGCGGGGTCGAAGACGCGGCTTGCCGCGC
>CAMNDA010000109.1 GCA_946534745.1 uncultured Verrucomicrobiota bacterium
CCGGCACGGGGCCCACGCCAGGAAACTGTCGCCGCACTGACAACGATAGAAAGAAATGGCGGAGGGTTGATGGGGGTTGAAAGGGCTTGAGAAGAATTGAAAACGCTTGAAAATATGGAGAATTGTGAGAGGTGTGACGGGGGAAGTGCGGGGAATGGGCATTAGGGTTGCGCGGAAAGTAATGGTTAGGGTTCTGTGGAGGGGATGGTGAGGCCGATTTTGCTGGTGTTGCAGAACCTGACAAGGGCATTCCAGATGCGGCCGTGGGCATCGCGTTCGGCGGAAGCGGCCTTGCGTGGATCGTCGCGGCGCATCGTCGCGAAAAGGGTTGAGCCGCGCTGCTCGAAGATGATTTCCATGCGCATCATTTTGGTGGCTCCCGTGTGGCGTCCTTGAGGGTTACAGGGCCGCCTAGTTTGATGATGAAATGCGGATCGGCTGGCTCGCCCCATTCGGGATGAAGGCATCTATCTGCCGGATGTTCGACATACGCATACGGCATCAGACCGCTGACGGTTTCAATCCCACGGCACCAAAACGCCATGCGAGGGGCTTCTTTCGCATAGCCACGGCGGAACTCGACGACCGGCGTTGTGCTTTCTGTGAATCTGATATTCCAGTTATGAAGCCGCTTGCGCCAGTAGAGCGTGGGAAGCCGGTACTCCTCGCGTTTTTCGCCGGATGCAATCATATCATACCACTTGCCCTTAAGGACGAGCGGAAGGATGGAGCATCTGCTTCGCGGCAATTCTGTCACTTCCATCATTTCATCTCCTGGCCGAGCGCAGCTCGGCCATCATGATTGGGGTTTGTGCGGACAATCTGGGGCGCATTTATGATTCCAGATGGATTTATAATAGGCGGATTCAGCCGCATGTACAAATGACCTTTGATACTGACAGTATAAACTGCCGTCGAAATCGACAATACCATGATCCAGATATTCGCAATCCGGAAAGCTTACTTTGGACGTGGGCGTTGGTTGGGGGTTATCCATTTCATTCACCTTTCTGGCCGAGCGCAGCTCGGCTATCAATGCTTTTTATTGGTTGCCGATGGGCGGGCGGAGCGGGCGCCGGCCATGGAATAGACGTAGAGCGCCTTTTCGATCACGTCGGCGGCGTTTGAGGGGTTGTGCCGGGAGACCCAGTCTTCGACGCGGCGGATGCAATCCTCCGGCGAGGTGGACTCCGCGATGACGGACCGGAGCGGCGCGAGGTCGTCGGCGAAGGCCCGCGCGAGGTCGTCGGCGCGGGTGGCGGCTGGGCGGTCGTCGACGGAATCGGCGGCGGAGAGGGGGACAACGACCGGGGGCTCTGGCGCCCCCGAACCCCGCCCGAGGATCAATTGAGATGCCGAGAAGGGAAGCATGGGGGACTGGGGCGGGGCCACGCGGCGGATGCCGAAGCCGATGCGTTCGGAAAGGGTATTGAGGGCATCATCATCCGGCTCGAGTCCGGCTTCGTGGAGCTTGCCGATCACGGAGAGGGTGGCGGACTGTTCGCGGGCGGACTCGGAGCCGAAAAGGATCTTCGGCGCGCTGCCGGTCTGGCCGTTGATCGCCAGAAGCTGTTCAAAGAGTTGGCCGCGCAGCGTCGCCGCAAGGGCCTTCGCGTCGGCCTTGCGGATATCATCCCGCACCTCTCCCTGGAGGTTCGCTGTGCCTCCGCCGAGCTCTCCCGTGGGCGAGGCATTGGAGGACAGAGTCTGGCCGACGATGAGCTTCGATATCTCCTGGTTGCAGATGGTGATGAAGCGCTCATGGGCGTTGGAGGAGTCGCCGTTCGCCGCCTGGACGACCTCGACTTCGGTGTTTTTCGAGACGACGATCGCGCCGAGCCTGACGGCGAGCCGGAACGCGCGTTCGAGCGTGGAGCGGCCCTTTTCGTCGCTGTACTTGCCCTTCAGGAACGGGACGCCGAAGCGCTCGAGGAGATCGGCCCACCACTGGCGCGACATCGTGCGCAGCAGCCACCAGAAGAGGATGGACCGCATCGCGCCGCCCCAGTTGTCGGGCGTGGGCATGAGGTCGCAGCGGTGGACGATGTAGCGCTCCGGCGTGACCTCGTGGGAGGTGGGAAGCGGATTGCCGGTTTCGTCCACGTCGAAGATGCGCATCGCGCCCTTCGAGTAGTCGAGGAGCTGGTAGTGGACGGGCACGAGCGACTTGAGCGCGAAGCCTCCGCCGGGAAGCGGCGCGAAGACCTTCTCGACGACGGCGACGGGGAAGAGGGCTGCGTTCATCAGCCACGATTCGGCACCGGCGAACGCCTTGTTTTCGATCACCTCGCCGCAGAGTTCGCACGCGGCGACGTCGGCGGGCTCTTTTTTCTTGAACGGGATGACCGTGACCGGGTCGCCGAGGACGGCGATCTTGCGCTTGAAGAACTCGGAGCGCACCTGGTTGTCGTTCGTGATCACGTCGCGGTAGAGCGCGAAGAGCTCGCGGGTGTCGCCGTTCTGGGCCTCTTCGACGATGCCCATGAGGCGGTCGGCGGTGAGGTAGCGCACGAGGCTCGGCAGCTCGCGGCGGGGATCGAGGGCGGTGATCTGGTCGTTGTATTCCTTCATGAGGGGCCTTTCTGGAGAAGCGGGCTGAAGCCCGTCGCTCCGATATCATGAGTTGAGGGTTGGGGTGGCGGGGCCGTCGTCGGGGGGCGGGAGCATGGTGAGGCGAGATACGCGGGACAGAGCCCGCGAATCAGGACAGGCGGTGCGGGCGCCAACCTGGACGGCGTCGGCGCGGGACTCCTCGGTGCCCTCGATGATGGCGTGGAGCGACAGCTTCGTGCCGTCGAAGAGGTCGCCGTGGCGGCCTGTCGCGGTGTCGAGGGAGTTGTCGAAGCCGCCCTTCATCTTCTTGACGAGGCGGAAGTCGTCCTTGACGTTGAAGTCGTTCGGGAGGTCGCTCTGGCCTTCGTCGATCGCGTTGACGAGCAGCTGGCCGAGGTAGGTCTTGTAGAGGACGCGCTCGCCCATGAAGTCGAGCTTCTCGGAGTTCTTGACGAGGATGACGCCCGAGACGCCCTCGAGCTCCTCGCGCACCTCGGTGGCCCAGTACACCTCGCTCGTGGCGTCGATGGCAACGGCCTTTGCCTTGAGGCGCGTCGCCAGCTCGCGGAGGATGGCCTTCGGCTTCTTGGGGTCCTTCGACTTGAAGGAGAGTATCAGCTTCGTGACGTAGCGTCCGTCGATGCGCTGGGTGACGGCGATGCCGAACGGGTTGGACTTCTCGCCCTCGGTGGTGGCGGGGTCCGCGCCGATGCCTATGGGGCCCTGCGAGAGGTCGAAGAGGCGTTCCCAGTTCGTCGGAAGGTCGTCCTCGGCATAGACGCACCCGGCGCGCTCGCCGCGCTCCATCGCCTCCATGAGCGGGATGAGGCCGACGGCGGCGGAGCCGCCCGTGATGAAGAGGCAGCCGTAGTTGCGGTCCCAGGCGTCCTTGTCGAACGCGCGACGGCGCGACTCCTCGGGCGTGACCGGCTTCGCGGTCTTGGTGTCGTAGAGCGCGACGCCGTCGGCGTAGGCATCCCAGGCATCCACGCGCAGGCAGGTGACGCCCTTGACGGATTCATAGACGTTGCCGTCTGGCGAGATCGGGAACTTCATTCCCGGCGGGGGCGCAAGCTGCTCGAATGAGTAGTGGGCGTCGTCCGGCGGCGGCGTGGTGAGGAGCAGGATCCGGAACTGCGGGTTGGAGGCGACGATCGGCTCGACCGCCTCCCAGACGTCCTTCCAGTTGCCGATTCGGCCCACCTCGTCGCACATGAGGTCGCCGGTCTCGCCGACGGTATCCGGACGGAGC
>CAMNDA010000110.1 GCA_946534745.1 uncultured Verrucomicrobiota bacterium
CGTGGCGACGAGCGGGCCGAGGCGGGAGAGGAAGTCCGCGTGGGACTCGAGCAGGAGATGGTTGACGTCGAAGCAGACGCGCAGGCGCGGATCGCAGGCGACGATGTCCGCCAGCTCCGCGGACGTGTTGCCGAGGCAGGAGCGGGGAAGGTTCTCGACGCAGACCGTCACGCCCTCGGCGGCGCCGATGTCCGCGAGCGCGGCCATCGACTCCTTCGCGCGGGCGAGGCGCTCGGCGCGGTCGGCGTCGGCGACCGGCTCGAGGCACGCGTGGACGACGGCGACGGTCGCGCCCATGTCCGCGGCGATCCGCACGTAGCGCGCGTGAAGCTCCGCGGTGCGGCGGCGGACGTCCGGGTCGAGCGAGGCGGGATCGACCGTCTCCTCCGTGTAGAACGGCAGGTGGAACGAGCGGATCTCCACCCCGGCGTCGCGCGCCCAGCGCGCGCATTCGGCGTACGGGAAGGAGGCGTAGTCCCGCCCGGGCAGGGAGATCTCGGCGCAGGCGACGCCCGCGCGGGCGAAGGAGTCGAAGAGCGCCGCGTCCGCGCGCGGGACGCAGCTGGTGGAGATGCCGACGGGTCGTGCGTTCATGGGGCCCTATTTTCGCAGAACCGCCCGGCGCGCGCAAGGGGGTTGCGGGTTCGTCCGCCTTTCTGGTAGACTCCGGGATGATGGTCCGGCGACGCCATGCAGGCCGAGCCGGTCCGAAAACCGCGAAAGGACCCCGATCATGAAAGACCGCCTCCTGCTTCCCCTGATCCTCCTCTCCGCCGCGGCCGCCGCGGCCGCGCAGCCCGCCTCCCCGGGACGCCCGGCCGCCGCCGGGCGCTCGTCCGCCGCCGCCGCGGGACGCCCGGCCGCCGGCCCCTCCGACGACTCGAAGCCCGCCGCGATGCGCGCCTACGGCCTGCGCGAGGCGGCGCCGCTCTCGCCCACGGAGATCCTCATCGTGCTCGGTGCGGCCACGACGGCCTCCGCCGACCGGGCGGACGCCTGGCGCATCCTCTCCGACAAGGACCCGGCCTACTCCTACACGACGTTCGTGCGGCCGAAGTCCGTGCGCAGGATCGCGCAGGCGGACGAGTTCCCGCTCCCCGCGGGCGACTCCTCGCCCAAGCCCGCGAAGCGCGGCGCGCTGCGCGCCGTCGCCGTCGCGATCGAGCTGCCCTCGCCGATGAAGGACGGCGCGACCTACACCGTGGTCGCGCACGGCTCGCCGTCGATGCAGAACCTCCTGGTGACGGGCGGGCGCGCGGACGCCTCGTTCACGTTCAAGGCGGGCGGCCCGTTCGCGAAGGCGGAGCTGCCGCCGCCTTCCGACGAGGTGCGCGCAACGGCCGGCCTGCGCGGCGTGCGGAGCGTCGGCGGCGGCATCGTCCGGCTCGAGTGCGGCGCGGGGCTCGTGCCGCCCGCGTGCGACGATCCCTCCACCTACACGGTCACGCTGAACGGCGCGCCCGCGGCGGTGCAGTCGATCGGCCGCCGCTCGCGCATCGACCTGTACAAGCCCGAGTACTGGCCCTTCCACGTGCTGATGCAGCACGACGTCTTCCTCGACCTGGGGACCCCGCTCAAGACGGGCGACAGGGTGCGGGTCTCGGTCTCGCCGGCCGCGATGGCGACCGGCGCGCGCGCGGAGGCGGAGCTGGCGTTCGACGAGCGCGCGAGCGTCTCGGACTCGATCAAGGCGAACCAGGCCGGCTACCTTCCGGACGCGATCAAGTTCGCGCGGCTCGGGCGCTGGCTCGGCACGATGCCGAAGGGGGCGCTCGACTTCCCGGCGCCTCCGAGCTTCGAGGTGCGCGACGCCGCCACGCACGCCGTGGCGTTCTTCGGCACCGCGCGGCAGACGCATCGCCGCGGCGAGAAGGACGCGCGCCCGGGGGACCTCTCGGGCGAGAACGTCTGGGAGATGGACTTCACGAAGCTGACGAAGCCCGGGCGCTACTACGTCGCCGTGCCCGGCGTCGGGCGCTCCCTCGACTTCCGGGTCGCGGCGGACGCCTACGCGGCGCCGTTCGCCGTCGCGGCGACGGGGCTCGTCGCGCAGCGCTGCGGCATCGAGCTCAAGGAGCCGTGGTTCCCGTGGAACCGCGTCTCGTGCCACGACAAGGGGCTCGTCCCGACGACCGCCCCCCGCGGCACGCCCCTGGGGAAGCTCCCGGAGTTCGCCGAGCCCGGCGCCGCGAAGCTCGACGCCAGGGGCGGCCACCACGACGCGGGCGACTACAACCCGCGCTCGCACCTCGACGTGGCGCAGGCGCTCCTGGACGCCTACGACGCCGCGCCGCGCAAGTTCCGCGACGGCCAGATGCCCGTCCCCCCGAACGAGCGCGCCGACGGCATCCCGGACGTCGTGAACGAGTCGCTCTGGGAGCTCCGGCTCTGGATCGGCCTGCAGGACTCCGACGGCGCCGTCCGCTTCGGCACGGAGGCCAACGGCGACCCGAACTTCTTCCAGACGGTCGAGCTCGACGAGCTCGGCGACTACGCCTTCGGGAAGGACGCGGCCGCCTCCCATCGCTTCGCCGGCTGCGCCGCGCAGTGCGCGAGGATCCTGCGCTCCGTCGGCAAGAAGAACGCCGGCGACGGCCTCCTCGCGCGCGCCGTCAAGGCGTGGGACTGGGCCGAGAGGAATCCGCCGCAGAATCGCGGCAGCGACTGGGTCTCGGCGCGCGCCTACGCCGCCGCGCACCTGCTGGCCGCGACGGGCGACGCGAAGTACAACGCGGCGTTCGTCGAGCAGACGCCGTGGAAGGGAGACCCCGGGGCGCCCGTGCAGCGGGACAACGCGTGGGACCACCGCGCCGCCGCCTTCGCCTACGTGCACGCGGTCGCCGAGAAGGACGCCGACCCCGCGGTCCGCGACGCCGCGAAGAAGGCGCTCGTGCGGGACGCGGACGGGTTCATCGACGCCGTGAAGAACGCCGCGTATCCGTTCATCCGGCACCCGTGGGCGCCGATCAACTGGGGCACGGGCGCCTACGAGAACATGCTGCATCCGATCATCTACGCGTGGGCGGTGACGGGCGACGCGAAGTACCGCGACTGGATCGTCCGCAACTGCGACAACACGCTCGGGTGCAACCCGATGTCGATCTGCTGGATGACGGGCTTCGGCGGCCGCCGCATCCACGCGCCGCTGCACAACAGCCGCTACTCGCCGGGCGGCGTCGTCCCGGGCATCCAGTGCGAGGGGCCGGTGCAGTCCGGCCAGGGCTACAACTGGAAGGAGACGGCCGTGCCGGCGCCGCGCACCGACAGCGCGTCGCTGTACACCTTCTCCGACTGCCACTTCGCCATCGGCATGGACGAGGGCGTCGTGAACGCCCAGGCCAAGACGCTCGCGGCCTTCGGCCTGCTGCTGCCCGACGCGCCGGCGAAGAAGTAGCGCCGGACCCGCCCTAGAAGAGCGTGGGCTGGTCCGGCGCGGGCGCGCGGCGGCGCGGCGGGGTGCGCGGCGCGGGGGCCGCGCCGGGGGAAAGCGCGAGGGCGGGGACGGCGCCGTCGCGGAACGCGACGGAGAAGCGGTCCCCGGGCGCGAGCGCGGACGCGCGCGAGAGGACGCCGCCGGACTCCGAGCGCACGAGCGCGTAGCCGCGGTCGAGGACGGCGAGCGGGTCGAGCGCGGCGAGCTTCGCCTCGAGCGCGGCGAGGCGCGCGCGGGCGCCGGCGGCGCTTCG
>CAMNDA010000111.1 GCA_946534745.1 uncultured Verrucomicrobiota bacterium
CGCGAGACCGCCGCGCGGGCGCCCCGGCGCGCGGCCCGGCATTCGCAATCCCCGCCACCGTAGCCCGAGCAGGGAGGAGAATGAGCCGAGTAGAAGCCTCTGAGTTCCGCCCCGCGACGGTGCGCCGACAAAGCGAAGACTGCCCAAACGAGGCGCGGTTGCCCGGAGCGGGGGCGTCTGCTATACTCCGCCTCTATCGACACCCCCTGCATCGCGCGACGATGAAATCCCTTCGCGACTACATCTACGAGATCCCGGACTTCCCCGCCCCGGGCATCCTCTTCCGGGACATCACGGGCATCCTCGACTCGGGCGCCGGCTTCGGCCTTTGCTGCGCGGACCTCGCGGACGCGGTCGCCGGCCTCGACTTCGACCTCGTGGCTGGCATCGAGAGCCGCGGCTTCATCTTCGGCGCCCCGCTCGCGGAGCGCTTCCACAAGCCGTTCGTCCCCGTCCGCAAGATGGGCAAGCTCCCCCGCAAGACCGTCTCCCAGTCCTACGCGCTGGAATACGGCACCGCCACGATCGAGATGCACGAGGACGCCGTGAAGCCCGGGCAGCGCGTCGTCCTCGTGGACGACCTGCTCGCCACGGGCGGCACGATGGCGGCCGCCTGCTCGCTCGTCGAGCGGCTCGGCGGCGTCGTCGCCAAGATCCTCTTCGTCGTCGAGCTGGCCGGCTTCCGCGCGCGAGAGACGACCCTTGCCGGCCGCCCCGTCGTCACGCTCCTCTCCTACGACGGCAAGTAGCCGGCCTCCCAACCTCCTAACCATCTAACCATCTAACCACCTAACCACCTAACCACCTAACCGTCCAACCAAGGATCCCCCTCATGCTCGAAAAATTCTTCCGCCTGCGCGAGAACAAGACCACGGTCCGCACCGAGGTCGTCGCCGGCCTCACCACGTTTATGACGATGGCCTACATCCTCGCCGTGAACCCGTTCTTCCTATCCTGCGCCGGAATGCCCAAGGGCGGCGTCCTCGTCGCCACCGCGCTCGCGGCGTTCGTCGGCACGGCGCTGATGGCCGCCTTCGCCAACTACCCGTTCGTCCTCGCCGCCGGCATGGGCCTCAACGCCTACTTCGCCTTCACCGTCTGCGGCGACATGGGCTACAGCTGGCCGTTCGCGCTCCTGGCGGTCTTCGTCGAGGGCCTCGTCTTCCTCGCCCTCTCCGTGACGCCCGTCCGCGAGGCCATCTTCAACGCGATCCCGCTCTCGCTCAAGAAGGCGGTCGCCGCCGGCATCGGCCTCTTCATCACGCTCATCGCGCTCAAGACCGCGGGGATCCTCATCCCCGACCAGGCAACCTACATCAAGCTCGTCCCGTTCCGCGGCGTGCCGTTCCACACGGCCGGCATCGTGGCGATCCTCGCCCTGGTCGGCATCGTCGTCACCGCCGTCCTCCACGCGCTCCGGCTCAAGGCGGCGATCCTGCTCGGCATCCTCGCGACCTGGTTCCTCGGCGTAGTCGCGGAGCTGACCGGACTCTACGAACCGGACGGCGCCGGCTTCTTCTCCACGATCCCGCACTTCGAGAAGGGCTACTGGCACGCGCTCGGCACGACCTTCCGCGAGTTCGGCCAGACCTTCGGCGCGGTGTTCGAGCCCTCGAGCTGGACGCACACGGCCAAGGACGGCGCCGTGACCGCGGGCTGGAACCTGGCCTTCTCGCTCAACTTCTTCGTCGTGATGTTCGCGTTCTTCTTCGTGGACCTCTTCGACACGCTCGGCACCCTGATCGGCGTCTCCCTCAAGGGCGGCTTCCTCGACAAGCAGGGGCGCCTGCCCCGCATCAGCGGCGCGCTCTACGCCGACTCGGTCGCGACCTCCGTGGGCGCCGTCTTCGGCACCTCCACCACCACGACCTTCGTCGAATCCTCCGCCGGCGTCGCGGCCGGCGGCAAGACGGGCCTCACGGCGGCCACCGCCGCCGTGCTGTTCCTGCTCTCGATCTTCCTCGCGCCGCTCTTCCTCGCGATCCCCGGCTTCGCCACGACGCCCGCGCTCGTCGTCGTCGGCTTCCTGATGATGGGCTCGGTCTCGGGCATCGACTTCAACGACGTCGGCGAGGGCCTCCCGGCGTTCCTCTGCATCGTCGCGATGCCGTTCTTCTACTCGATCAGCGACGGCATCATGTTCGGCGTCATCTCCTACACGTTCGTTAACCTCTGCACCGGCCGCGCGAAGCGGATCTCGCCCGTCATGTACGTCCTCACGGCCCTCTTCATCGCCAAGTACGCGCTGATGTAACGCCATGCAGCTCACGCCACAGCAGGAGGCCCTCGTCCGCGCCTGGGCCGCGGAGGGCGCCACGCTCTCCGACATCCAGACCCGCCTCGCCGACGAGTGCGGCCTCCGCCTCTCCTACCTCGAAACCCGCTTCCTCCTGCTCGACCTCAAGGTCGACCTCGTCGAGAAGACGAAGAAGGACCCGCCGCCCCGCGACCTCGCCGCCCCCGCCGCCGGGGGCTCGGGGGAGGAATCCCCCGATCGCTGGGACGACGCGGCCGACGGCGACGCCTACGGCGCCGCCCCGCCGCTCCCCGGCGAGGAGCCGCTCCCCGGCGAGGAGCCGGCGGACGCGGCGGATCCCGGCTCCCCCGCCGGGGGAGCTGGCGAGCGGAGCGAGCCTGAAGGGGTCCCCGGCGCCTCGACCCTCACGGTCGACCTCGCGCGCATCCAGCGCCCGGGCTTCGCGGCGTCGGGCTCGGTCACGTGCTCGGACGGCGTGAAGGGCGAATGGGGGATCGACAACTACGGCCGCCTGGCGCTCGCCTTCCCGGACAACAAGGGCTACCGCCCGTCCGCCGCCGACCAGCAGGCCTTCATGCAGCGGCTCCGCAGCCTGCTCTCGGGAGGATACTGAGAATGACCGTCGGTTTCCTCGGCGCCGGCCACATGGGCGGCGCGATGCTGCGCGGCCTCGCGGCCGCGGACTTCCGCCCCGCGCTGCGCGTCTTCGACGCCGCGCCCGGCCGCTCCGAGGCGCTCGCCGCGGAGCTCGGCGCCGTCGCCGCCGCCTCGCCCGCCGACCTCGCGGCGGGGTGCGACGCCGTCGTCCTCGCCGTCCGCCCCGGCGACCTCCCCGCGCTGCTCGCGGAGCTGAAGGACGCCGCGCCGCTCTACCTCTCCATCGCCGCCGGGCGCCGCATCGCCTGGATCGAGGAGCGGCTCCCCGCCGGCGCGCGCGTCGTGCGCGCGATGCCGAACCTCGGCGTGTCCGTCGGCCTCGGCATGACCGCCTACGCCCCCGGCACGCTCGCGACGGACGCCGACCTGGCGCTCGCCGGCCGCATCCTCTCGTCCTTCGGCCGTGCGATGCGGCTGCCGGAGGAGAACCTCGACGCCGTCACGGCGCTCTCCGGCTCCGGCCCGGCGTTCCTCGCCTACGCGCTGCAGGCGATGGCCGACGGCGGCGCGGCGCTCGGCCTCCCGCCGGACGCCTCCGCGCTCCTCGCGCTGCAGACCTTCCTCGGCACGGCGACGGTCCTCTCGCGCCCCGGCGCGCCGTCCGTCCCGGACTTCATCGCCGCCGTCGCCACGAAGGGCGGCACCACCGCGGCCGGCAAGGACGTCCTCGACGCCTCCGACGTGCGGTCCGTCTACGCCGCGACCCTCGCCGCCGCCGCCCGCCGCGCCGCCG
>CAMNDA010000112.1 GCA_946534745.1 uncultured Verrucomicrobiota bacterium
CCTTCGTGGCGGTCCCGCTCTCGTCCGTGTCCACCCGGGAGAAGGAGCGCGCCGCCGCCGGCGTGCGCCAGCTCGACGAGGCGATCGGGGGAGGCGCCCCCGACTCGCTCCTGCAGCGGCCGGCCGTCGTCGCCCGCGAATCCACGCGGTAGCGCCCCCCGTTCCGCGCGCGGCTACCAGCTCGCGCGGATGCGGTAGAACTGCACCGGCTGGTCGTCCGGGACCGGCGCCGAGAGCTCGATGAGCTCGCCGTCGCCGGCTTCGGCGGCCGCCGTCGACACGGCCGCCGCCTTGTCGCCCGAGACCGGATTCCACGCCGCGTCCTCTCGCGTCAGAACGCCGGACGAGACCAGCGTGTAGGTCACGCCGGCCTTCTTCGTGCGGAAGCGCACGACGAAGCCCTCCGCCGTCATCTCGACCGCGGGCGGGTCGCCCTCGACCAGGCCCTCGCCCGGCTCGATCGCGGGCGGCGTCGTGTCGAAGACGACGACCGTGCCGGACATCGCGCCGATCGAGCCCTGCCCGGTGAACGCGAGGTAGCGGACCCTGCGGTAGGCCGTGGCGAGCGCGAAGGCGGTCTGCTCCGCGTTGGTCGCGCTGCAGAGCGTCGCGTCGTCGATCCGGAACGTGACCGTGGCGGGGTCCTTCGTGTAGTCGAAGGAGAGCGCCGCCGTGACCTCGGTGCCGTCGCCGCGCGGCTCCGCGCCCGCGAGGCGGAACCAGACGGGCGCGCCGTTCGTCATCGCGCCGGCCCAGCCGTAGTAGGCGCCCGTCTCCTCGCCGGCGGGCTTCGCCGCGGTGATCGAGGCCTGGTGGTCGGGATTGGCCGAGGCCGGGAGCGCCGCGGCGACGTGCAGGAGCGCGTTCGAGACGACCACCTCGGCCGTGCCGTTGGTCGGGCACTCGAGCACGGGATGGTACTCGAGCGACTGGCCGGCGCCGAGCGAGAACGAGACGCGGCGCACGCCGTTCGACGTCGTGACCGACGGCCCCGAGGCGCCCTCGGTCCAGTTCCAGCGGCCGTTGGCGTCCGTGTAGCCCTCGGCCGCCAGCGAATCGATCGTACCCGTGATGAACGTGACCGTCTGGTTGGCGGCGGCGGCGGGAAGGGCGAGCGCCGCGAGGGCGGCGAGGAGGAACGGTGTCTTCATGGTCGGGATGGTCCGAATGCTCGGAATGGCCCGGATTCTAGCAGAACGGTCCTCCCGACCGCAAGACTTCCGTGCGGACCGGGCTCAGAGCGGTTCGCAGAGCGCGATCAGCTCGCCGAGGTCGGCGGTGGCGAGGCACTCGACGGTGTCCGCGGCGCCGTAGTAGATCTTCACCTCGCCGCTGTCCTCGAGGATCATGCCGCCGGGGAAGATGACGTTGCCGCGGTAGCCCGTGGTCTCGTAGGCCTCGACGGGCGGGAGGATCGGCTCGCGCGAGAGGCCGATCACCTTCGAGGGGTCGTCGGGGTCGAGGAGCATCAGGCCCGCGCAGTACTCCTTGTGCCAGCCGCCCTCCCACGAGGCGAGCTCGCGCTCGACGACGCGCACGGAGTGGATTGTCGCGAGCCAGCCCTTCGGCGTGCGGACCGGCGGCGCGGCCGGGCCGATCTTGGTGGTGGCGTAGGGCACGCGCTCGGCGCCGAGCACAAGCCGCGACTCGCCCCAGAAGCGCAGGTCGGGCGACTCGGAGAGCCAGATGTCGAACGCCTCGGTCCTCCCGTAGCGCGAATAGACCGGCATCGGGCGCTCGAGCCGCACGTAGCGCCCGCCGATCCTCTCCGGAAAGACGACCATGTTGCGGTCGTCCGGGACGGAGAGCGACTGGATCTCGAAATGCTCGAAGTCCTCCGTCGTCGCGACGCCGCCGCGCAGGCCGTGCTTGGTGTCCATCGCGAAGCAGAGCACGACCCGGCCCTCGACGACCGTGAGCCGCGGGTCGTAGACGCGGAGCACCTCGTCGTCGCGGACGGACCACGCCGGCTCCGGGCCGACCGTCCAGTGCACGCCGTCGCGGCTGCGCGCGATGCCGAGGTCGGTGGAAAAGCCCTTCCAGCCCCCGGCGGCGCGCGCGGCGCGGAACTCCGCCTCCGTCGTACCGTGGTCGTTGCGGAAGAGCATCACATACTCGCCCTGCCACTTGCACACGCCCGCGTTGAAGACGAGCGAGGCGTCGTAGGGGACGTCTTTCGCGGAGAGGATGGGGTTGTGGGGGGAGCGGATCATTTTCGGTTCGAAGGTTCAAAAGTTCGAAGGTTCAAAAGTTCAAAGGTTGAAAGGTTGAAAAGGTTGAAAAGGTTGAAAGGTTGAAAAGATGCAGGTTGGTGCGCTAGCGGATGCGGTTGACGGGGAAGCGCTCGCCGGAGAGGGCGCGCTTGGCGTAGGCGCCCCAGAAGGGCGTCGGGGTGTAGTCCCAGTCGAGCAGCAGGCGCGGCGTGGAGGCGGTGTGCATGCACCAGCCGGTCCAGTGCAGGCGGTGCTCCTGGAGGAAGCCGAGCAGGTCCGGGCAGAAGGTGTTGGGGTCCTCCTGGTCCTCGGACTTGATGAAGTCCATCTTCTTCGCGTCGCCGCCGCATTCGCCCACGAAGACCGGATGCTTCGCGGCGACAGGCAGCACGCGCGCCCAGCCGGGGTGCCAGTTGTAGGTGTGCCACGAGTAGAGGATGCCGTCGCCGTCCGGATCGTCCATCGCCCAGCCCTGGTCCCAGCCGGTGAGGTCGTTCGTCCAGAAGAGCCCGGAGACGACGACCGGATTGCGCGCGCCGGTGGAGCGCACGGCCGCGAGGAGCCCCTTCATGCCGATGCTCTCGAAGCCGCGGTTGGCCTTCTTCTCGGCGGCGTCGAGGAAGGCCGATTCGTCGTGCTTCTCCGCGTCTCCGACCCAGCCGCCCTCGACGAGCGTCTTCCAGTCGATGCCGTGCGGCTCGTTGAAGAGCTCGAAGAGCACGGCGGGGTGGTTCCTGAAGTGCGCGGCGGCGTCCTTCCAGAAGTCCGCGTGCTCCGCCTTCGGCGCGCGGAAGCGGTGCAGGTCGAGCACGACGTAGGCGCCGCGGTTCGCGGCGAGCGCGACGATGCGGTCGACGAGCGCGCGGTACGCCGCGCCGCCGTCGTTCTGGTAGACGGTCGTGCCGAACCAGAAGTCGTCCTTCACGGGCAGGCGGATGCAGTTGGCCTTCCACTGCTCGATGGCGACGACCGTCGACTTCTCGGCCTGGCGGTCGTTCGCGACGCTCTCCGTGCCGGAGAGGCTCACGCCCTGGAGCCACACCTCGCGGCCGCGGTCGTCGAGGAGCTTCGGCCCCTCGACGT
>CAMNDA010000113.1 GCA_946534745.1 uncultured Verrucomicrobiota bacterium
GAGGCCGTCGCGCGGGATCGACGCGAAGTAGCCGCGGTAGGCCGCGTCGTTCACGCCCGCGAAGGAGAGCGTCGTCGTCACGTCGGCCGACGCGTCGGCGTGGAGCGTGTAGACCGTCTCGGCGCGGAGCAGATTCTGCTCAACCGGCAGCGGGGGCGTCTCGCGGATGCCCTCGCCCTCGTCGCGCGCGACGAGGTAGCTCATCTCGCAGAGATACTCCGGCAGGAGCGAGCGCGTCGTCTCGCTCGTGGGGTCCATGAGGAGGTAGGGGTCCGCCGGGTCGCCCGAATCGGCCGCGACGATCGCGTGGTTGAAGAAGGGCTGCGGCACCTGCGGGTCCTTGCGCGGGCCGACATTGATCAGCACCGGCCACGCGTCAATCCCCGCCATGCGGAGCATCGCGACGAGCAGCGCGGCCTTGTCGCGGCACACGCCGTAGCGGTTGTCGAACGTGAGCGACACGTCGTGCGGCTCGTAGCCCGGCGCCTCGCTCTCCGCCATCGCGCCCATGTATCGAACCTCGCGCGAGACGAAGTCGAACAGCGCGCGGATCGCGGCCTCGCGCTGCACGCGAGGCAGGCGATCCGCGCGTGTCGACGCGTCAGGGTTTTGAACGGCGACGGCGGTCTCCGCGTCCTCCGCGCGGAGTACTCCCCCGGCTTCGCCGTCGGGCTCCGCCTGGAGGACAAAGCGGAAGCCGGGAACGAAGGCGGGCTTCGCACCGGCGGTCGAGGCGAGCGAATTGGCGAGCAAGCCGAGGAATCGGCAGCGCGCGTCCGAGGCAGCAAGGCGCAGAATACGGTCGGCGTTCCCGCGCGCTTCGCGGATGTCTTCCGGCGACGGTTTCTCCTCCGGCGTCGGGGATGCCGGTGGAAAGGCGGGTGGCAGCAGCCGGAAGCCGCCGTCTCCGCCGCGGACGGCGTAGTAGACCGCGAGCGGGCATTCGATGCCGTTCGTCTCGACAACGGCGTCAAACGCCAGCCACAGCCCCGGATGGAGCCGCGCGGGAGAAGCCCCCGTCACGAACGCATACTTGCCGGGTTCCGACGGATCGAGCCACTCGCAGATCGTTCCCGTTTCCGTGTCCTGGACCGGAAGGCGCGAACGAACGCGAAATGTCCGACCATCGAGCGTGGCGGCGTTGAGCGCGACCATGTACCGGAGGCCGGCGACGGACTCGGGCGCCGGCGTTTCCGTGCAAATCCGGTCGAGCAGGGGCGCGGCGTCGCCCGTCCGGAGCGCTTCGAGCAGAACCGCGCCAAAACGATCGGAGGCGTCCGACCGCCACGGCGGCTCGAAGGACGGACCGGAGCCCAGGACGCCGGGGTCGCGCCCGACCCGTTCGACGTACGCCGGCCGGAACCGCCAGAGCGGCGGAACGACCATCGAGAACGCGTCGCCGTCGCGAACGACGAAGAATTCCATCTTCGGGCCGTTGTCCCACATCCAGGCGACGCAGGCGTAGATCCGGTCAAGACGGTTCGATTCGCCCGGCGCGAGGTCCGCGATGAGGATTTCCTCGTCGCGAAGAAGGGGACGGAAGCGGATTTGCGGAACGTCGTATTCCGATTCGCGGTCGCACATCGCCGCCGCGAAGAAGCGTCCGCCGAACGGAACCGGCCAGTCTCCGCCCCCCGCGAGCGAGTTCCGCCATGCCGGATCCACGAGCGCGGAAAACCGTTCGACCGACCCCGCGTCGACGGCCCCGACGAGTTCCCGGCGGAACCGATCGAACTCTTTCGCAAACGCGGGATCGACGACCGAGAGGTCCGCCAGATCTGGATTGCGCGCAACGCCCGGAAGCACCAAGTCCTCAAAACCGAAATCGTCCGGCCACCGGGGTTTGAAACCGAGTTCGTTCGGCACGAACGGCGCGGCGCCGTTCAAGACCTTGTAGAACGCCTCCCCCATCGGCCAACCGTCTTCGAGATCCTCGATGTCGAATTTGTCCCCGGCCTCCGTTAACGCGTTCGTGATCGCATCCCACGTCATCGCGTCGTGAAGCGCCGCGACGATCGGATCCGCGGAATCGGGCTCCGCGTTCCCCCCTTGGCCGCCGGTCGCGGAGTTCGTCGCGGACGCGACGAGCTCCGCGACCTTGAGGGCCATCGCGTCGTTCGTGGCCGCGAGGTGCGGGGCGCAGAGGCGGGCGTACCAGCGAGAGAGGGACTCCCAGTCGGGCGCGGTGGAGAGGAGCAGGCGCGCGGTGCAGTCGTAGGCGGGGGGCATGTCCGGCTCGGCGAAGTAGCGCGGCGTCTCGCCGGCGGTCCAGACTTCGGTGATCGTGCCGGCCTCCTCGTTCGTGGACGCGGCGTGCTCGAGCGAGACGGGGCCCGCGTCGCGGAACGCGCGGGAGCGCAGCGGCATCGACGCGGGGCCGGTGATGCGGACGCCCTGGAAGATGATCGGGCGGTCGCTCTCGAACGTAAGGTAGTCCGAGTAGACGCCCTCGCAGCGGGGGCGCCGCGTCTCGCGCCGCATCACGAGGGCCACCGAGTCGCCGACCTGCAGGCCGGGCAGCGCAAGCGTGAACGTCTTGTCGTTCGGGTCGTGGATGTTGCTCGCGAGCGAGCCCGTGTCGATCGCCTCGGCGAGATTGGCCGCCAGATCGATGTCACGCGCGACGCCGCCGGGGGAAAAGACGCGGGCGACGAGCACCGTCGTCGAGCCGTAGAAGTCATTGTTCCAGAACGAGAACGTCCGGTTGTTCTCGAGCCCGCGCTGCGTGAGGATCCTCGTGAGGGACGTCCATGTCGTCGTGTAGGTGCCGTTCGTCTCGTAACGCGTGCCCTCCCATTCGAAGAGCGAGACCTCGTCCGCGTCGGGATAGGCCTCCACCGTCGCGAGCTCCTTCCCGGCTTCGGCGACGTGGGGAAGAAGCATCTCCAGGGCGTCCGGGCGGTCCTCGACGAGACCGGTCCGTAGCATCCCGAGGACGCCCGCCAACGGGACGGCGACGCCATTCGGGGCGGAAACGGGCCCCTCGCGACAAACGGACTCTGCGTTCTCTGCGCTCTCTGCGTGAGAAACAACCTCCGGTCGGCTCCGCGTGGCGCAGGAGGACGTGAAGGCGGCCGCGAGGAGGGCGAGGACCGCGAAGGCGGGGACGAAGTCTCGGCGTGTTGCGTTCATAGCCCCATTCTACCAGACCGCTGGATCCCCCGCAACGCACGCTTGCGAAATCGGGCCGGGTTCGCGTAGAATCCGGCCGCTCAAGCCACGACGGAGGGGTTCCGCCCCCCGGCAAACGGAATCCCGTGAGATTCGGGAGCTGTTGCGCAACCGTGAGCTTCCGCATGCGACGGCCGTCGCGCCACCCCGGACGAGGTTCTCCGCCTCGCGAGGGGGAAGGCCTGGCCGGAGCCTCCAGGGGGCGAGCCGGAAGACGTGCCGGGGGGAAGGGCAAGAAGGCAACCCCGCCCTCCCCCGCCCCTTCGCCCGCTGGTCGCAAAGGAACGACAAATGAAGATCCCCGCTGCCGCGCTCGCCGCGGCGTTCGCGCCGTGCCTCGCGCACGCGCTCTCCTTCGACGACGTCCGCTTCTGGGTCGGCGAGGGGACGAACCGCATGGTCGTCGTGATCGACTGGAACGTCCCGGACGCGCCTTCGTCGCTCGCCTGGGGCTATCGCTGGAACGGTGCCGCGCCCGCGATGGCCCGCGCGATCTCCGACATCGCCCGCGAGGACAACCGCCTGCGCTACTTCTCCTCGCAGTCGCAGTGGGGCACGTCGGTCGACGGCTTCGGCTACGACCGAGCCGACGTCGCGGCGTCGTTCGACCTCGCGTCGGAGACGGCGACGGACTCCTCCGCCCTCTTCGGCGCCTACGCGGGGCCCTACTACTGGGCGCAGTCGCCCGGGACGGGGGCCGACTTCGCGTCCGTCACCTGGACCTACGGCGCCGGCGTCGACGCCGACCTCGCGACGGACGGCGGCTGGTACTGCCTCAAGCGCACGAACTGGGAGACGTGGGAGTCGTCGGAGCCCGTCGCGGAGCCCGTCCCCGCCGAGTCGCCCTACGCGTGGCGCGTCGTCGCGGCGGACGTCGCCCCGGGAGGAGCCTACGGCGATCCGGCCAACGCGCTCGGCGCCCCTTCGAGGACGGTGCCGGGGTGGAACGGCCCCGACTACCCCGCCACGCCCGCGGCGCCCGCGTGGGGAGGCGGGCGGCTCGTCTCGCTCGACTCCGCGCGCGAGGACGACGGCGCCTGCGGCTCGATCACGGTCGAGTTCGACCACCCGGTCGCCGACGATCCCCGCAACCCCTTCGGCCTCGACTTCATCGTGTTCGGAAACGCGCTCCACACGCTTGGCGGGGGATCTTCCTTCACCGGCGTCGGCGACCCCGCCACGGTCGTCTTCAGCACAGGATCGGTCGCCGCCGAGCGCGGGCTCGTCGAGGCGAGCGCGGACGGAACGAACTGGTTCGCCTTCGCGGACGGCCCCTACGCCGACGACTTCGCTCCGACGATGAGCCGCCTCTACGATCCGGAGGATCCGGACCTGTCCCTCTTCGGCTCCTCCGCCATCACGAACAAGTGGTGGGGCGCGCCGTCCGACGCCACGCGCCCGGTCGACCCCTCGCTCTCGGGCGCCGACTTCAAGGGCCGGTCGCTCGCCGACTACGCGCGCCTCTACGACGGCTCCGCCGGCGGCACGGGCTTCGACATCTCCGCGTTCGACCTTCCCCGCGACGCGCTCGGGCGCAAGTTCATCCGCTTCGTGCGGATCACGACGCTCGATCCCGACGCGAGCACCGAGGTCGACGCCGTCGCGGACGTCGCCCCGGCTCCGTCGTTCCGCAACTGGGTCGACAGGAACGTCGCGTTCGAGGAGCGACCCGGCTTCGCGAAGGACGCGGTCTGCGCGAACGGCGAGCCGGCGTTCGTGAACGCCGCGCTCGGCCTCGCGCCGGACGCCCCCGCTCCCGCCGCCTGGGCGATCGAGGGCTTCGACCCCGCCACGCGCACGCTCGCCGCCCCGCTCGCGCCGCTGGCAAGCGACCTCGTCCGCCTGCGCGCCTCCACGAACCTCGCGGCCTCCGCGTGGTCCGTCTCGGTTCCGCTCTGGACCGGCACCAACGCGCTCGGCCGCCCGCTGCTGCGCGCGCAGGACCCCGCCACGGCGGATTCCCCCGCCGCCTTCTTCCGACTGGAGCTGCATGAGTAGTCCTCTCGCCAGTCTGCCCCCCTCCGAGAGGGGGGCGGCGCGGAGCGCCGGGGGGAGTACTCCGTGCGGCGGCCTTCCGCGCAGGTCCGGCTTCACCCTCGTCGAGCTGCTCGTCGCGATCGCCGTCGTCGGCATCCTCGCGGCGCTGCTCTTCCCGGCGCTCGAGCGGAGCCGCGACGCGGCGCGCACCGCCGCATGCGCGTCGAACCTGCGGCAGCTCGCGGCGGCGGCGCTCTCCTACGCGGGCGAGCACCGCGGGCAGTTCCCGTGGGGCATGCGGATCGAGGGCGGCGAGATGGCGTGCTGGGACTTCGTCGTCGGTGCGGACGGCGCCGCGCGGCCGGGCCTGATCTGGGACCACGTCCCGGGCGAGGACGCCAGGCGCGTCCTGCAGTGCCCCGCCTTCCTCGGCGGCGCCGCCAACTGGAGCGGCGACCCGTTCACCGGCTACAACTACAACTGCAGCTACGTCGGCAAGGTCGAGGGCGACCCCGGCGCGCGCGCCGCGCCGGCACTCCTCTCGCAGGTCGAGGACCCCGCGCGCACCGCGCTCTTCGGCGACGGCCAGTACGCCGGCGGCGCCAACAAGTTCATGCGCGCGCCGGTGCGCGAGAAGGCCTTCGACGGCTCCGGCACCGGCGTCCGCGAGGCCGGCACGCAGGGCTTCCGCCACCGCGGCCGCACCAACGTCGCCTTCTGCGACGGCCACGTCGAGGCCCTCTCCAAACCCTACCGCAAGGGCGGCGAGGGATTCGTCTCCGACGGCTGCGGTTTCCTTTCGCCGGACAACTCGCTATACTCCCTTGTTAAGTAGCGGCCTTGCAC
Organism: uncultured Verrucomicrobiota bacterium; assembly: GCA_946534745.1. Classification (GTDB taxonomy): domain Bacteria; phylum Verrucomicrobiota; class Kiritimatiellia; order RFP12; family UBA3636; genus UBA3636. Next base: position 5,995 of record CAMNDA010000113.1, read on the forward strand.
GACGTGGCGGGATGACCCGCCACGTCGGCGGCGGCCG
>CAMNDA010000114.1 GCA_946534745.1 uncultured Verrucomicrobiota bacterium
CCGGTTTCCGGCTCCGTCATGGGGCGGGGCGTGACGGTGACCTACGGCGCGTCCGACGCCGCCGCGGGCGACTCCGCGACCTTCGTGGCGCTCGACAATCTCGCGATCCGCTACGGCGACGACTACGCCCTCTACGACTTCAGCTTCACCGCCGACGACCTTTCGACGCTCGGCGGCGACGGGACGGTCCGCACCGCGACGGACGACGCCGGCAACGTGCTGACGTGCCACAACTGCGCCATCGCCGGCGCGGGCGCTCCCAGGCCGTTCGAGCTGAAGCTCAGGGCGGAGAACGGCGTGTCCCCCGAAATCTACTACGAGAACGACTGGAGCAAGGTCGGCTACAACCCGAACGAGGAGCACGCCTTCGTGGACGCCGGCAGCGACGGCTATGTCGTCTGGGCGATCCGCGACGACCTCAACAGGGACGCCACCTCCAGGGAGCCTCTGGTGATGGTGATGTATGCCGAGAACGGCAAGGGCCGCATGCAGGCGTTCACCGTCACGCGGACCTCGATCTTCTATCCGGAAATGGCCAGCGCCGCGCTCGTCGGCAATCAGCTGCTGCCGCCGGCGCCGATCGGCCGCCTGGCCGGCAGCCAGACGTCCATCGACGCGACGACCTCCGCCTTCGGCTTCGACGACAACGCCGTCGCCTACCGCGACCGCAAGAACGGCCTCTGGGCGCGGCGCGACGGCGTCACCTCCGCCAAGTACGGCTACCCGATGCAGAGCGGCTTCTACTTCCCGTCGCTCGCCGAGCAGCCCGCCGTCGGAACCCCGATCGCGTGGCTCGCCTGCCGGAACGTCGCCAACCCGAGCCTGGGCGACGTCACCAACATCACCGCCGCCGCCAACTGGTACTGGACGGTGAACTGGCCCACGAACGTGCCCACGCTCAAGATCGGCCAGGTGCTCACCAAGGCGACGCAGGGGCTTCCCGAAATGTGGAACGCCGCGTCGATGGCCGTCTGCTACCCGAATCCCTCGCCGGCCGACGTCGCGGTCGGGGCTTCGGACGGCGCGCCCGTGGTGAAGCTCATCGACCCGACCGTCGTGCAGACCTCGACGAACACGCTTTCCGTCAAGTCGAGCTTCCCCGACGAATACGGCTTCGTCCTCGGCGCGTCCGGGACGACCTTCCTGCGCAAGGGCAAGTACTACTTCACGGGCCTGCCGCCCTCCATCTCCGACAGGTTCTACGTGACGGTCGAGGACGGCGGCATCCTGAACCCCGGCCTCCATGCGACGATGAACCTCGTCGGCCAGCTCGTCGAAAAGGAGTCCGGCGGCTCCTACCTCGAACTCAACGTGCTCACGGACGCCGAGCGAGACGCGATCAAGGCGCTGTGCGTCCTCGACCCGGTGCAGAAGGCGGTGGAGGTCGCCGCCTGGAACGCCGCCGCCGACTCGCTCGCCGTGACGGAAGTGGAGCCGTCCCCCCGGACGAACTTCGGGATCGCGATCCCGTCCGACGGCCAGAAGGAGATGACGCTCGCCTTCCCGAGCGGGGCGACCTACACCAACTGGCTGAACAAGATCGCGAACGACGATTCCGTGCTTGCGACGAACCGTTTCACCGTGAGCGAATTCGAGTTCAGCAATCTCGGCACGCCCCTCACGGTCCTCGCCGGCAAGGAGGCCGACATCCCCGGCGCCGCCTTCGCGACATGGGACGAGGACGACTGCAGGGTCGTGAAAGTGAAGGACGCGCGCCTCGAATACGCCAAGAGCCGCTACGAGGAACTGGGGCTCGACAAATACCTCGGCCTGAAGTGGGACGACGTCGCGTCCAACGAGACGTCCGTGGCGGTCGCCTTCGTAAAGGGCCGCTTCGACTGGAAGACCGAGGAGAGCCCCGCCGCCAACACCTACCTGGCCCGCGACCACTACGCGCTCATCGCGGACGGCACGGGGATCGGCTACGTCACGCTCATCGAGAACGACAACCCCGACCCGACGCAGGTGCCGGAAGGGCTGCCCGTGCGGATGCACGTCGTCAAGGTCGTCCCCGAACTCTACGCGGACGGCATCGCGGTCCTGAGCGACTCGCTCAACAAGCTTTCGGAGAAGCTGACGCTCCTCTACCGCACGCCGCTCGGCTCCACGGCGGGCAAATACGAGTTCCAGTGGTGCTACACGACGCCCGACGCGGACGGCGCGGTGCCGGAGAAGGGGACCTCCTACTGGAAGGACAAGGCCCTGGACGCCGGCCTCGTCTCGGTGCAGCTCGGCCAGAACGGGGCGAACATGCAGGACTACGTCAACACCTACTACACGCTCCGCTACCGCCCGGTCAAGGGATCGCAGACGTGGAACCTCCTCGCGGCGGCGCATCCGGAGTGGACGAGCGACGAGCAGTTCTGGAGCCCGTGGGCCGACGAGCAGCTCGCGGAAGGGTGGCTGCAGCGCGTCCTCAACTCGCTCACGCCCTTCGCGCAGCGCGTGGAGGACTTCTACAACAACCCGAGCGACATCGCCTTCACGATGCTCGAGCAGATCGGCCGTCCCTA
>CAMNDA010000115.1 GCA_946534745.1 uncultured Verrucomicrobiota bacterium
CGCGCGGATCGGCCGCGTAGCGGCGGAGCTTGTCGAGCAGGTCGCGGGCGTTCATCGCGACCCAGTATAGCAGGGATCCCCCCCGCCCCCAAGCGTTTTCTTCGCGGGGCCGCCGCGGAGCTTGCGCCGGCGGAGGCAAGCGGATAGAATCCGCGCGCATGAGGACGATCGAAGTGCCCGAGAGGGCGATCCGGATGGACTACCGCGTGCCCTACGCCGACACGGACATGATGGGCTACGTGTACTACGGCAACTACCTCACGCTGTTCGAGCGCTCGCGCAACGAGCTCATGCGCGCGAGCGGCTTCACCTATGCGCGGATGGAGACGGAGGGCGGGGCGATGCTGCCCGTCGTCGAGGCGCACGTGGACTACCACGCGCCCGCGCGGTACGACGACCTGCTGACCGTCCGCGCCTGGGTCGACGAGGCCCGCGGAATCCGCGTGAGGATCCGCTGCGCGGTCTTCCGCGGCGAGGAGCTCCTCGCCGACGGCTACACGGTCCACGCCTGCGTCGACGCGAAGACGCGCAAGCCGATCCGCGTACCCAACTATCTGCTGTCTTTCGCCGCCGGTCAGACGAAGTAGGAGTCGGAGTCGGGGGAGCGCTCGGGCTTCCAGGCGCCGGCGGTGCGGCGGCCGAAGAGCGCGGTGCCGATGCGGACGTAGGTCGCGCCCTCCTCGATGGCGACCTCGAAGTCGCCGCTCATCCCCATCGAGAGCTGCGGAAGGGCGAGCGAGAACTCGTCCTGCAGCGCGTCGCGCAGCTCCCGCAGCGCGCGGAAGCGCGGGCGCGACTGCTCCGGGTCCGTCACGAACGGCGGGATGCACATGAGGCCCACGACGCGCAGGACGCCGTCCGCGAGCGCGGCGCGGAGCGCGTCGCGCACCGCGGCCGGCGTGAAGCCGTGCTTCGTCGGCTCGTCGGCGACGTTCACCTCGAGCATCACGTCGGGGCGGGCGCCGGTCTCGTCCTGCACGCGCGCCAGGTCGTGCAGGAGCGGCTCGCTGTCGATGCCGTGCAGGACCGTGAAGAGCGAGAGCGCGTGGCGGATCTTGTTGCGCTGGAGCGGGCCGATGAGGTGCCACTCGGCCGACGGGCAGAGCGGCGCCTTGGCGAGGCCCTCCTGGACGCGGTTCTCGCCGAGGACCGTCACGCCGTCGCGGATCGCCTCGGAGACGATCTCGGGCGGGAAGGTCTTGGAGACGCCGACGAGCGTCACGTCGGCGCGGTCGCGCCCGGCGCGCGCGCAGGCGGCGGCGATGCGCGCCTCGACGGCCGCATGGCGCTCGGAGAAGGTTTCGGGAAGGGGGGAGTCCATTTCGAATGCTGAATGCTGAATGCTGAATGCTGAATGCCGAACGAGAAACGAGAAACGAACAAACGAGAAACGGCTAGGCCGACGGACGGTCGATCGCGGCGGCGAAGGCGCCGTCGCACTCGCGGTCGGGCGGGACCTGGAGGGTCTGATCCGCGAGGCGGAACTCCGGGTGGCGGCGCAGGAACTCCGCCACGACGGCCTCGTTCTCCTCCTCCTCGATCGAGCAGGTGCTGTAGACGAGGCGTCCGCCGGGCGCGAGGTGGCGCAGGGCGAGGTTCTCGAGGATCGCCAGCTGCGTCTCGGCGAGCTGCGCGAGGCGCGCCGGGTCGAAGCGCCAGCGCGCGTCGGCGCGGCGGCGCTGCACGCCCGTGTTGCTGCACGGCACGTCCGCGAGGATGCGGTCGAAGGGGCCGGCGCCGAGGTCGCGCGGCGAGGCGCGCTTGGCGTCGGCGACCGCGACGCGCACGAAGCGCGCGAAGCCGAAGCGCTCGAGGTTCTCCTTGAGCGGGCGGAGGCGGTCGCGCCAGCAGTCCGTGGCGAGAAGGGACCCCTCGCCCTCGAGGCGCGCGGCGATCTGGACGGTCTTGCCGCCGGGCGCGGCGCAGGCGTCGAGGACGCGCTGGCCGGGGCGGACGTCGAGCAGGCGCACCGCCTCGAGCGTGGCGGGGTCCTGGACGGCGAAGAGCCCCTCGCGGAAGCCGGGGAGGCGGTCGACGTGGCAGCCGTGCGGGACGACGACCGCGGCGGAGGGGAGGCCCGGATGGGGCGAGGCCTGCACCTTCTCGGCGAGGAGGGCGGCGAGGATCTGCGGCGCGGTGGCGCGACCGCGGACGGGGACGAGCGTGACGGAGGCGGGGCGGTTGTCCCATTTGCAGATCGCCTCGGCGCGCTCCGCGCCCCAGCGCGCGGTCCAGCGCGCGACCTGCTCGTCGACGTGCGACTCGCGCACGGCGAGCGGCGCGGCGGCGAGCGAGGCGCGGACGGCGGCCTCGTTGCGCTGCAGGTTGCGGAGGACGGCGTTCGCGAAGCCGGAGGGAGCGGGGCCGTCGAGCGCCTTGAGCGCCTCGACGGTGGAATGCACGGCGGCGTGAGGCGCGACGTCGGGCATCAGCAGGATCTGCGCGGCGCCGAGCAGGAGCGCGGGATAGGCGTGCGGATGCTCCGGGCGTTCACGGACGAACGAGTCGACGGCGAACGCGAGCGCGCGGGCGTTGCGGACGGTCGTGTACACGAGGTCCATCACGAAGCCGCGGCGGAAGGGCGGGACGGCGCCGAGCATCCGGTCGGGGAACTCGCCGGTGTCCGTCCAGCGCGCGAGGATCCCGAGCGCGTCGGCGCGGGCGAGCGTGCCGTCGTCGAGGGCCGCGCGGTGCGGCCGTTCTGTCGTTCCGGGTGTCAAGGCGTGCGTGTCGTTCGACGCGGCCGGAGTCTACCACACGCCTCCCGCGAAGGCAACGCGCGGGAGCCCGGTTGCCGGGCGAACGGTCTGTCTGGTAGAATCCGGTCGCATGCGAGACGCGTTCCTCCGCTCCCTTCCGCGGCGGCTGTGGTACCTCGTCGGTCCCGTCGCCGCCTACGTCCTGATTCCGGTCCTCCTGCTGTGCTTTCTCGCCACCGCACCGTGGAGGGGGTTCGGAGAACCTTGGGGCTGGGTGTTTCCGCCGGCGATTCTGGCCGTCGTTGCCGCATTGGTTCTGGCAGGGCGGCGCCCGGGCTGGTATCGGCCGGGATGCATGGGCTTCCTCCCGGGTTTTCTGGTCGTCGTCTTTCTGCTCCACGGTGCGACGGAGTATCCGCCTTGGGCAATCGTCGACTCCGCTTCAGACCGCGCGTTGGGCAATGGCAGGTGGATCGTCGCCGGCATCCTCGAAGCGTCCGGAGAGCGCGAGGCGAAGGGCGAACCGCCGGTCTGGCCGTCCGTCGGGAAATACGCCTCCTCGAACGAATACTTCTCGAAGTTGCTGCGCAGCGGTCGGTTGACAGGCTTCGCCACGGCGACGTTCGCCTGCGGCGGCGTCGAAGCGGCCGCCGACGCGAAGGAATTGCTGCTCGCCGGAAACTCGTGGAACGCGCTCGCCGGCGCGGCGTCCGCGCACCCCGCCACGCCGGTCCTGTGGACGCGCAACCTGGCCGGACTCCGTCCGGAAGACTTCGCGGGGGCGGACCCAGCGCGTCCGAAATCCTGGCGCGACCGGCTTGCGCCGGACGAAATACCGTTCGGGGACCGGTGCGTCGTGCTCGTCCGCAAGGACGGCCGAGCGGAGACCATCTTCGCCAAGAACCTCACCGACGCCGCCTTCCTCGGCGGCGCGAAGAACGACCCCGCGACGCTGGAAGTCCTGGAAGCCCTCCGCGAAACGGATCCGCCGTCCGGAGAAGCCGACCGGACGCCGAACTGATCCGCGTCCCGAATCGTCTTCCGCCCCCCCGGACCGTCCGGTCGTCAGTGTCTTCAGCTGGCATCCATTGTCTTCGGTCGACCGCCATGGTTTCCGGCCGACCGTCCGCCATTGCCGCCGGCCGTCCGGTCTCCATTGCCGCCGGCCGTCTGGCCGTCGGTGTCCTTTCGTTCGGTCGACTACAGAGAAAACGCATAACGCACTTGAACAATTACACAATAAACACAATATCTCCGACCGTGTTTAAATTTTTCTTGACCGAAGGCGGACGGGCGGATAGAATCGGCGGCGGTTTTGCGGAAACTGGAACCGGTCCGGACCGTTCCGTCCGTCCGCCAACACTCGCCCGCCGACCGCAGCCCGCATTCTCGTTCAGACCTCCGCTGATTTCCTTTTCGCCGCTCGATTGAAGAGTCCCCCACCCGACCGCAAAACGACGATGCCGAATGCCCCGACAGAATTCCCGCCCCGCACGCTCGACCAGGAGGCGGCCGAGGACGCCTTGTTCCCGGCCTTGATGGCGGGGCTCTTCGGCGGGGCGGCGGGCGTCACCGCCGCGGCCGGTCTTTTCGGGGCGTTCGTCTGCGTCGGTTTGGCCAAGTTCCTCTACGGCGAGTACTTGCGATTCAAGAGGAGGGGCTACTACGCCTGCGAGCGCAAGCGCGAGGAGGCGCACCGCGCGTTCGAGGCAGCGGTCGCGGAACTGAAACGAACCGGCGATCCGGGGCTCCGCAAATACCAGGCCGCCGTCCAGACCTACGTCGCGGAACTTTCGCGGATTGAGGACGACTACCGCCGCGAGACGGGACGGAGCTACTGGGACGGACCGGATACGCCGCGCAGGCGAAACGACGAGGACAACCGCGGCGGTCGGAACCCGTATCTCCGCGAAAGCCGGTGGAACGATTCGCCACGGAGCCGGGACCGGCGGTGGGGCGGAACGCCGTGGGCGTCGCCAAAGGCGGTGGCGTTCCGCCGACGGCGGCGCGAAAGGCGGATGGCCGCCTGGCGCGAATGGGCCCGCACGTTCGCCGAGGCGGTGCGGCTCGGGAAGCCCCTGCCTCTTTCACCCGCGGAACGCCGCACCGGCGGCGGCGCGCCGGTCCGCCGCCTCTGCGAGCGGTCATCGTGTCCGCCGCCCACGCCCGAAGCGCTTCTCACCCAATACGACAAGGCCAAAGGACGTGGCCCCGTGGAGGAAAAGATACGGCTCGGATCGATGATGCTCGACATCGAGGCCGCCGTCGACAGTTCTCTCGTGCGCGACTCGAGCGGCGAGATCGTCGGACGCAACGCCGGCGTGCGCGGTTGGCTCGACGAGCACTGCCCGGAACTTTCCCGCCACTACGCGTCGCTGATGGGCTACCGCCGGCTCCC
>CAMNDA010000116.1 GCA_946534745.1 uncultured Verrucomicrobiota bacterium
CTCCGACGCGCAGGTCCCGGAGAACACCGCGCTCTGATCCCTCCATGAAACGACTCCTTTCCCTCCTCCTCCTTCTTCCGCTCCTCGCCATCGCCGCGCCGTTCGCGGAGTGGATCGACGTGCCGGTCCCCGGCGGCGGCACCGTCGCCATCTGGGGCGAGGGCGACGAGTACGACGCCTACTTCGAGACGAAGGGCGGCCATGCGCTCCGCGTGAACGACGCTGCAGGCCGCTACGAGTACGTGACGCTCGACGAGGCGACGAAGGCCTACGCCGGAACGGGCGTCTTCCTCGGCGACGAGGCCGGAAACGAGGCGCTGCTCGCGTCCATCCCGCTCCATCTTCGCGACGAGTCCGAGGCGCACGCGGTCGCGGTCCAGGGGCGGATCGACGCGCTCGAGGAGAGACTGCACACGCAGGAGAACTGGGAGCGCGTCCGGGACGAGACGGAGCGACGCAACGAGATTCTCGCGCAGATCGAGGCGGGGACCTACGACGGCCCGATGCCGACGTCCGTCACCCGCGGCACGATCGTCGGCGTCACGATCCTGCTCGACTTTCCGGTCGTCGACGACTCCGGAACCCCCACCAACTCCCTGCTCGCGACCAAGAGCCCGGACATCACGACGTCCGTCCTCGACGCGTGGTTCAACCGCGCGGAGCCCTACGGCACCTCGGGCTACTCGGTGCGGCGCTTCTACGAGATCTCGTCCGAGGGGCAGCTCCAGTACACGAATGTCGTCATCGGCCCCTTCACGGTCCCGCACCCCCGGGACTACTACGACAACGGCAACCAGTCCTACGGCACAAGCGCCCGGGAGATGATCGGCGACGTCCTGGACGTCATCAAGGCCGACCCGCGGTTCCAGACGGAGATCCTCCCGCTGATCCGTCTCTCGTCCGTCGACTCCTCCGGCTACGGCAAGGCCCTCAACGTGATCTACGCCGGGCCGAAGTCCCCGACGTGGAGCGTGGGCCTCTGGCCCCACCGCTCGACGCTCTACTCCTCGCAGTCGAGCAAGCTGACCTGGCAGAACGCCGAGGGCCGGACCTGCCGGTTCTACAACTACAACATCGTCGAGGCGGGGAATTCGCCGAACTCGATCAGCACGACGCTGCACCACGAGAACGGCCATATGGTCTGCGACTTCCCGGACCTCTACAACTCCAAGTCCTCCCAGACCTACGGCGCCGGCGACCTTTCCCTCATGGGCTACCACGGCCGGTCGGACATCGACCCCTACCTGCGCGCCGGCGCGGGATGGTACACGCCCAAGGACCTTCCGGAGGCCGGCTGGGTGACGGTCACGGGCGCGCGGTCGGACGTCTGGAAGTTCCGGAACCCCTCCCGCTCCAACGAGTACTTCCTGATCGAGAACCGCCGCCGCAAGGAGATGAACCAGGGCCTGGGCGGCGACGGAATCGTCATCTGGCGCTGCTACGGCGGCGGCCGGAACTTCTCCGCGACGCAGCTCTCGCAGTACAACGCCGGCCACCCCGCCACGAACCGCTGGAGCAACGAGCTCTCCGTCGAGCAGGCGGACGGCCTCTACCACTTCGAGCGCCACTACAGCAGCTATTGCTCCTCGGACGACTTCTGGCACAGCGGCAACTCGGCCGCGCTCTACACGGGCGTCTTCGACGACGACACCGCCGCGTGCTCGCGCTGGTACGACGGAACGCGCTCCGGCCTCCGGCTCTCGCACTTCTCGAAGAGCGCCGACACGATGACGTTCTTCGTCGGAGACCCCGCCACGTGGCCGGAGCCGTTCGTCGAGATCACGCCCAAGTCCGCCGCCGGCGAGACCGTGACGTTCACGGTCCTGGTCGAGTCCTGGGGCTCGGGCTGCTCGTCGGCCGACGTCTACGCCGAGACCGGGTCGGACGCGGCCTTCACGACGACGCTCTCCTCGACGAAGATCGGGACGATGTCGCAGCTGAACCGGAGCGTCGACTGGTCCGTGACGGGGCTCGCCCTCGGAACGCCGCACTTCGTCCGTCTCCGGATCCGGAACGCCGCGGGGGAGTTCGCGGGTCCCGTCACGACGCTCTACAACCGCATCGACGGCGACATCGCCGCCGCGGTCGACGCGCCGACGGTCGTCTTCGTCCATCCGTCCGGCAACCCGAAGGACTGGTTCGTGACGACGGACGAGCACCAGTACGGTTCGTCGTGCGCCCGCTCCGGCGGAATCACGCACAGCGAGCTGTCGATTCTCTCGGCGAACGTGACGGGCCCCGGGACGCTTTCGTTCCACTGGAAGGTCAGCTCCGAGAACAACTACGACTTCCTCCGGTTCGCCCGTTCCTGGAACGGCACGACGAATTCCATCAGCGGAACCGTCGGCTGGACGCAGGTCTCCGTCGATGTCCCGGCCGGCAGCCAGACCGTCAGCTGGATCTACCGGAAGGACGGTTCGGCGTCGAGCGGCTCCGACTGCGGCTGGCTCGACCACGTCGTCTGGACGCCGGACGTCGAGCCGCCGGCGCTCGGGACGGTCTCCGTCTCCGCGACGACGACGTCCGTGACGCTCTCCGTCCCCGTGGCGTCCCTCGGCGGCGACGCGACGTCCGCCACGGTCTCCGCCACGCTCGGCGGGACGACGAAGACCGCGACCGTCTCCGTCGCCGGCGGGACGGCGACGCTGGTCTTCGAAGGGCTCTCGCCCGATTCCTCCTACGCGTGGACGGTCGTCGCGACGTCCGTTCCGGGGGGCGTTCCATCCGACCCGGCCTCCGGCACGGCGAGGACCGCGGCGCTCCCGGCGACCGGCTGGTTCGACGTGAGGTGGTCGTCGCAAGGGGGGGGG
>CAMNDA010000117.1 GCA_946534745.1 uncultured Verrucomicrobiota bacterium
GACGGTGTGGGACGCGCCGCCGGCGACGAGCCGCCACGCGAGCGCGGCGGGGCGCAGGCGCGCGCCGCCGCATTCGGGGCACGGCGTGTATTCGCGGTAGCGCGAGAGCATCACGCGGACGTGCAGCTTGTAGGCGCGGCTCTCGAGCCAGCGGAAGAACTCCGCCACGCCGGGCCACAGGCCGCTCTCCCAGTCGTCCGTCTCGCCGTCCCAGACCCACCTGCGCCACTTCGCCGGGAGCTTCTCCCACGGCGTGTCGACCGGGCAGCCGATTGCCTTCGCGCGGCGGACGAGCAGACGCTGGCCGTCGATGAAGGACTTGGTCTGGAAGGGCTTCACGCAGCCCTGCGCGATCGACTTGCGCGGCTCCGGGACGACGAGCGCCTCGGAGACGCCGATCACGCGCCCGAACCCGCGGCAGTGCGGGCACGCGCCGACGGGCGAGTTGAACGAGAAGAGGTTCGGCGACGGCTCCTCGAACGACTCGCCGCAGTCGGGGCACTCGAGCCGCGTGGAGTACTTGAGCGCATCGCCCTCGGAGCGGTCCTCCGCGAGCGGCACGACGAGCGCCGCGCCGCGCCCGCGCGAGAAGGCCGTCTCGACCGCTTCGCAGAGGCGCGCGCGGCGCGCCTCCTCGACGCGGACCGCGTCGACGTCCACGCGGAACCGGCCGCCGCCGCATTCGCGCACCCGCGTGAAGCCCTGCGAGGAAAGGAGCGCGAGCGCGTCCTCCCGCGGGACGGACGCCGGGATCCCGACCTCGAACGCGACGATCGCGCGGCCTCCGCCGAGGCCGCGGCGGAGGAGGTCCTCGAAGACGGAGTCCGGCGTGGCGGGGACGATCTCGCGACCGCAGCGCGGGCAGAAGAGGCGGGCGCAGGAGGCGAAGAGCTGCTTGACGTGGTCGTGCAGCTCGGTCATCGTTCCGACCGTGGAGCGCGAGTTGCGGACGGGGTTGCCCTGGCGGATGGCGATGGCGGGCGGGATGCCGTCGACCGAGTCGACGAGCGGCGGCGGAAGGCGGTCGAGGAACTGCCGCGCGTAGGGGGAGAACGTCTCGACGTAGCGCCGCTGCCCCTCGGCGTAGACCGTGTCGAACACGAGCGACGACTTCCCGGACCCCGACACCCCCGTCACGACCGTGATCTTCCCCGCGGGGATGTCCAGGTCGACGCCCCGCAGGTTGTTCTGCCTCGCCCCGCGGACGCGGATCGACTCCGCGGCGGCTTCGTCCGTCGGTTTCCGCTTCCGGGCTGGGGTCTTCACGGCGCGGCGGGCTACTTCTTCAGCACGATGCCGAAGAGGATCACGAAATACTGGATCAGCGTGCCGGCGAGGACGAAGAGATGCCAGATCACGTGCATCCACTTCGTGCGCTTCATCGCGTAGAAGATCACGCCGAGCGAGTAGGCGACGCCGCCCATCGCGATCCAGAAGACCGGCCAGAAGCCCATCGCCTTCCAGAGGGGGTAGACCGCGATCAGGACCACCCAGCCCATCGCCAGGTAGGTCAGGTTGGAGAGCGTGACGAAGCGGTTGATGAAGAGGCACTGGAAGACGATGCCGACGATCGCCAGGCCCCACTCGATCCCGAAGATCGCCCAGGCCCAGCCGGGGCTGTAGACGCGGATCGCCGACAGGCAGAACGGCGTGTAGGAGCCCGCGATCAGCAGATAGATCGAGCAGTGGTCGAAGTAGTTGAAGACGGCCTTCGTCTTCGGATGGCTGAGCGCATGGTAGAGCGTGGAGAAGAGGTAGAGCAGCACCATCGTCGCGCCGTAGATCGCGACGGAGACGATATTCCACACGTCGCGGTAGGGACGGACGCTCGCGAAGACGACGCCGACGACGAGGCACGCGACGGCGAGCAGCGCGCCGACGCCGTGCGTGATCGCGTTGGCGATCTCCTCTCCGATCGTCTGCGGGCGATCGGAGCATTCGGGGACGTAGGAGGAGTGGACGGGGTCTTCGTGTTCCATCGGAGGGGCCGCCCGCCATCCGTGGCGCGCGGACGGGCGGGAATCTACCACAGCTGTCCGATCCGGGCAAGCCGTTTCCGCGCCGCGCGATTGCGCTTCCCAAACGGCCGCGGACGCGGTAGAATCGCGCGCCGTCGCCATCGTCCGGCGGACGGCCGCGAACGCGCGCCCCGCCCGCCCCAACCCCGTTCCCATCCCCCGGCAGAAGACTCCTCCATGACCAAGCTCGTCGCCTTCGACCTCGACGGCACGCTCACGCAGCACAAGTCGCCGATGTCCCCCGAGATCCGCGCCGCGCTCGACGCGCTCCGCGCGCATGGCTACGCGCTCCTGATGGTCGGCGCCGGCAGCTGCGCGCGCATCGCGAGGCAGATGGAGGAATACCCCATCGACATCCTCGGCAACTACGGGATGCAGTACGCCGAATGGGACCCCGCCGCGAGGTCGCACCGCGCCGTCTTCGACGAGCGCCGCCCCTGCGACCGCGAGGGCGTCCTGCGCCGCGCGAACGGCTTCCGCGCGAAGCACGGCCTCACGGACTTCGCGGGCGAGAGCGTCGAGTTCCACGACTCGGGCGTCGTCACGTTCGCGCTCCTCGGCACGAAGGCCGCCGCGGCCGACAAGCTCGCGTTCGATCCCGACCGAACCAGGCGCCGCGCGCTCTACGCGGAGGTCTGCGCGCTCTTCCCCGACTTCAAGGTCTTCGTCGGCGGATCGTCGTCCTTCGACATGGCCCCCGCGCCGTTCGACAAGGCCTACGCGCTCTCCCGCCTCTGCGGGGCCCGCGGGCTCGCGAAGGACGAGGTCCTCTACGTCGGCGACGACTACGGCCCCGGCGGCAACGACGAATCCGTCCTCCTCGCCGGCTTCCCGTTCCTCCGGATCGACGACTACCGCGCAACCCCCGCCGCGCTCCGCGCGCGACTCCTCCCCCCCTCCGATGCCCGCGGCTGAAGAATCGTCGCTCCTCCGCGTGACAGACGTGCAGCGGTTCTCGGCGCACGACGGACCGGGGATCCGGACCGTCGTCTTCCTCAAGGGCTGCCCGCTGCGCTGCGCATGGTGCCACAACCCCGAGACGCAGCGCGCCGAGCCCGAGATTCGCTTCGTCGCCGCGCGGTGCATCGGCTGCGGCGCATGTGCCGCGACCTGCCCGCACGGCGCGCATCGGTGCTCGCCGGAGCGCGTCTTCGACCGCTCGAAGTGCGTTGCCTGCGGCGCGTGCGCCGCGACGTGCCCCGCCGGTGCGCTGGAGCGTGTCGGCGAAGAGCGAAGCGTCGCGGAGCTGCTCGGGCTCGTGCGCCGCGACGCGCCTTTCTACGGGAGGGAGGGAGGCCTTACGCTCTCCGGCGGCGAGCCGATGGCGCAGCCGGAGGGCGCGCTCGCGCTCCTCGCCGCCGCGCGCGAGGCGGGGATCGGGACCTGCGTCGAGACGTGCGGCGCCTTCGATCCCGCGTTCGCTCCGCGTCTCGCCTCGCTCGCGGACACGGTTCTCTTCGACCTCAAGGACACCGACGCCGCCCGCCTGCGCGAGAACGCCGGCGGCGACCTCGACGCCATCCTCCGCGCGCTCCGCGCGCTCGACGCCGCCGGCGCGAACCTCGCGCTGCGATGCGTCCTCGTCCCGGGCGTCAACCTCCTCGAGAGCCACGCCCGCGCCGTCGCGGACGTCTTTCGCTCCCTGCGCCATGCACGCCACGTCGAACTCCTGCCCTATCACTCGTGGGGCGTCGACAAGGCCGTTCAGACCGGCCGCGGGCAGCGCGTCTTCAAGACGCCCGATCCCGCCGACGTCGATGCGTTCGCGCGCATTCTTCGCGAAACCGGCGTTCCGGTGAAGCATGACTCGGCAACGCGCCCGCCGGCGCAGCCCTGCCCGCTCTCCCCCCGCATCCGGCGCCTGCAGGGCGAGGCGCTCGCGCACGACGTCATGCCCGCGCCGGTCCCTGTCGAACATGATCCGGCGGATCTCGCGCTGCCGGAGCCCGTGCGCATCGGCACGCGCCTCGCGCGCTTCATGGACGCGCAGCCGGTCCTTCTCGCGCCCGACCAGGAGCTGCTCGGCTGGCTGCCGTTCGACGGCTCGGTGGAGTCCGACGTCTTCACGCGCCGCGGCCACGCGCACTTCTGGGAGCTCTTCCGCGAATACTACCGCAAGCCGCAGGAGAACCTCGTCATCTTCGAGTGGCAGCACTCGTGCGCCGACTTCGCGAAGATCGTCCGCGAGGGCTTCGACGGCGTCCGCCGCGACGTGGCCGCTTCCAGGCTCCGCCACGCCGGCGCCCCGGAGAAGCTCGCGTTCCTCGACGGCTGCGACCTCGTGCTCGACGCCATCGGGCGCCGCGCGGCCCGCTGCGCGGCAGCTGCCCGCGCGGCCGCCGCCGAGGCGGCGGATCCCGCCCGGCGCGACGCGCTCCTCGCCGCGGCCGCGCGCTGCGAGCACGTCCCGATGAAGCCCGCGCGCTCGTTCGCCGAGGGCGTGCAGAGCGTGTTCTTCTGCTTCGACTTCCTGCCCGACGGCCTCGGGCGCCCCGACCAGTACCTGCGACCGCTCTACGAGGCGGACCTGGCCTCCGGCGCGATTTCGCGCGAGCGCGCCGCGGAGCTGCTGCAGGAGCTCTGGATCGGCATCCACGCGCATACGCCGCACGCGAGCCCCAACTACGACAAGGGCGGCGAATGCCACTTCGTCGTGGGCGGCCTCGCGCCCGATGGCTCCGACGCGTGGAACGACCTTTCGCGCCTCGTCGTCGAGTCGATCCTCGCCTGCGACCTCAAGCGTCCGCAGATCTCGCTGCGGTGGCACGCGGGGACGTCGCGCGAGGTCCTTCGCCTCCTGCTCGACGCCGAGCGGCGGGACCCGAACAAGCGCATCGCCTTCGACGGCGACGAGCCGCGCGTCCGCGCGTTCGTCCGCCGCGCCGGACTCCCCGCCGCGCTCGCCCGCGACTACACGATGGTCGGCTGCAACGAGGCCGCCTTCCAGGGCGGGCTCTCCGTCGGCGGCTGCCACGTGAACGCCCTGCGCGCGCTCGTGCGCCTCTTCGCGGAGCGCCGCGCGGAGGTCCTCGCCGCGCCGGACTGGACCGCGTTCCTCGCGCTCTTCGAGGAGTCGTTCCTGCGCGACCTCGGCGCCGCGCTCGACTGGAGCGACCGCTTCAACCGCCTCCGCGCGCGCGACTGCAACGTCCTCTCGTCGCTCCTCGTGGCGGGGTGCGTCGAGCGCGCCGAGAGCGCCACGCGCGGCGGCGCCTCTCGCACGATCGCCTGCCTCGACCTGCTCGGCACGCCGAACCTCTTCGACTCGCTCGCCGTCGTGCGGCAGTTCATCTACGACGAGCGCCGCTGCACGATGGCGGAGCTCCTCGCCGCGCTCGACGCGGACTGGCGCGGCCACGAGGCGCTCCGCGCGCGCATCCGGCGCGACGGCCGCTTCTTCGGCAACGACGACCCCTTCTCCGACGGGATCGCGCGCGCCGTCCACGCGATGGCCGCGCGCTTCGCGGACGCCCGCCGCGACCTCCTCGGCCGCCCGGTCTTCTTCGGCAACCACACCGGCTACAACGACAACTTCGCCGCGTTCGGCGCGCTCACGCCCGCGACGCCCGACGGCCGCGCCGCCGGCGACCCGCTCGCCTTCGGGAGCGGCGCCGCCAACGGGCGCGACCGCGCCGGCCCGACCGCGACGCTGCTCTCCGCCGCGCACATGGACCCCACGGGCGCCATGTGCGGCACGTCGATCCTCAACCTCTCGCTCGACGAATCTCTCGTGCGCGACGACGGGACCTTCGAGAAGCTCGTGACGCTCGTCGAAGCATACTTCCGCGAGGGCGGCCTGCACCTGCAGCTCAACCGCGTCTCGCGCGAGGAGCTGCTCGACGCCAAGGCGCACCCCGAGCGCCACGGCTCCCTGCGCGTCCGCGTCTCCGGCTTCTCCGCCTTCTTCACGACGCTCTCCGGAACCATCCAGGACGACGTCATCGCCCGGACGGTGCACCTCGCACGCTGAGCGGAAACTCGCGGCCGAGCATCGGATACTTGGCCGGTGCGGCGGCGAGGTCGCACCCCGCACGCGAGGGCGTCACGCCCCGGCGACCTGGCGGTAGGCCTCGTAGAGGGCGATGGAGGCGGCGTTGGCGAGGTTGAGGCTGCGGGCGTGCGGGCCGGGCATCGGGATGCGGACGAG